>NZ_CAWPNJ010000052.1:0-301437 GCF_963889195.1 Calothrix sp. FACHB-168 | reverse complement strand
GCAACTTCTTTGAGTAAATCATCTCAAAGAAAGAGGAAAATTCAACAGTAATGTTGGAATCTCCCGCTACATTGCTTGCAATTAGCGGGAGAGGATGTCAAATTTAGCTGAGAATAGGGATTTTGCGAATTAACATTATTGAGTTTCAAGAAGCTATCAAAGGCATACCATGCTAAGACATACCAAGGAATCATATCTAATTGCATCCCTTTAATAATCAACTGTCTTAAAGATAATATACTTAGTCCTAAAGGGAACAATAATCGTAAATCAACTGTACTATCTGTAGCGCGGGCAAACTTATTATTTACAGCTATTACAGATTTTCTTACATATATAGCTGCTTTAGTATTTCTTGGTATATAGTTTGTAAAATTCATACCAAGTTTTTGCAGAGATGCGAAAACAACAGCTAAAGTAACATTCTCAGCATAATTGATGAGAATGCTACCTTGATGCAAGTTGGTTTTTACCTGAATAATGTACGGTTGCGTCTCTAGAAAATTGACAATTTGTTGCATTATCTCAGATTGACGATGGCTAGGTGCAATTCTCAACCGCAACCTTCCCGGAGTATCGCTAATAATTTGGGTAGCTATCAGTGTATCAGCGAGTGCTGGATGGCTAATTTGTTGTTTCTGGGGAATAATTACCATAGTTTTGGTTGAAAATGGGCATGGGGCATGGGGCATGGGGCATGGGGCAAAAGTTAAAATTCAATATAGAGTTCTTATACCAATTGGAAAAAAGAATGCGACAGATTGTAGGGGCACTGGCAATGCCATGCCCTCTAGAACATTTTGATGTGTCGCAAAGATTATTGAAATTGGTATTACAGCATCTTCCTGTAAATAGACCACTATGTAGGGGCACGGCACCGACAATCTTTTGGTACATACAATAATTTTACTGTTGCCGTGCCCCTACTACGACAGATGTGGTTCAAATAGGTGAAAACTGCTGTAATTTTGAATTTTGCGGAAAGTCTGAGCGCCGGCTTCCGGCGAACAGAACTTTCCAAGAGAGAATTTTGAATTTTTTATCCCCCTTCCCCATGCGCCGTATTAATCTTTGTGGTGATTTTCCACAACATTAGCACCTGGTTCAAATACACGTTGATATTGACTTTCGGCGATTTCGGCTTTGGCTTCAGCAACGATGTCTTCCCAGGTTTCACCGAGTTCAGCGAAAGCACCTTTGCTTTTTTCGTAGGCGAGGATTCCACCTTTAATAATAGATTTAGCTACGGGTTTACCAATACCGGCGACAACTGGCAAAATAACCGGTGCTAATAATACTGCACCAATACCAGCGATTAGTCCAGGTCTACCTGCATTTTCCATTAAATCTGTAATTTTAGGCATATTTTTATAAACCTCCTGGTGGGGAATATGGGGATGAATGTTTGCTAGCGGCAGTATCGCGGATTTGGGATGAGGAATTTGTGAGGATTGGCCTTAAACCGTTGACTCCTGCAACTACGGTGGAACCGTTGTTGACTATGGTTGCGGCTAGGGGGTTGAGTCCAAATAAAGCGGCGATCGCTAATCCTGCCAAATTTGGTATAGTGACAATGGCGATATTTTGCTGAATCAGTTGCTTGGCTTGATGGGCAATGGCGATCGCTGTTAACAAACCATGCAAATCATTCTGCATTAACACTATATCTGCTGTCTCCCGTGCAATCTCGGAACCATTGGCAAAGGATACGGAAACATCGGCGTAAGCTAAAGCTGGTGAATCATTAATTCCATCGCCAACAAAGGCGACTGTTCTACCTTGGTTGTGTAGTTGCTGGACGATAGCGGCTTTTTGTGCGGGAAAGGCTTCTGCGTGGGTATGCGATGGCGGTATTCCCAATTCTGCTGCTACGGCGTTGGCTATCTGCTGGTTGTCTCCGGTAAGCAGATGCACATCTATGCCTTCTACCTTTAACAACTGATGAATTACGTCAGGGCTTTCATTGCGTAAGACATCTTTATAAGTAATTATACCCTGTAATTCCTGGTTGCTAGCAACATATATTGTCGACTCTGCGAGATGATATTGTTTAGTTAGGGATGACATATCTACGCCTTGTTGACGTAAAAAGCGATCGCTCCCTACATAGACAGTTTCACCATCGATAATTGCTTCTACACCTAAGCCTAGTTGATAATGCCATTGACTGCGCTGGGGTATATTCACACCTTGCGCCTGGGCGTAACGAATTATCGCTGCCGCTACTGGATGAGTTAATCTTTGTTCTGCTGCTGCGGCTAATGCTAAAACTCGCCATTGGGAAACATCGGGATGACAACTTTCTACATTAATCACCTCTGCTTCGCCTTTTGTTAGCGTCCCTGTTTTATCAAAAACAATAGTATCAATTTGTGCCAGTTGTTCTAAGGCTCGACCACTGCGAATCAGAATTCCTTGTTTAGCAGCATAGCTCAAAGAGGCTAAAACTACTGTGGGAATTGCCACGCGAATTCCTGTAGCAAAATCTAAGGTAAGGATGCTGGCGGCTCTGGCGGCGTTTCTTGTTAGTGAAAATACTGCTGCTGCTAGTAGCAAAGTTGGCAATACAGCTTTATCGGCGATCGTGGTTGCATAGTTTTCCATGCGGGTATCATGGACTGGTGCTGCTTCCATGAATTTGATACTTTGTCCAGCACGGGTATCATCGCCTGTGCTTTCAACTAAGATATAAATTCTCCCTTCCCTTACCAAGGTAGAAGCGAATACTCGTTGTCCTTTGGTTTTTAAGCTGGGTATGGATTCACCAGTAAGTTTTTGCTCATCTAGTAAGGCTTTTCCTTTAATGATTGTGCCATCCACGGGCACTTGTTCCCCAGGATAAACGATGACAGTATCGCCTGTTTGCACATCTTGAATGGGAATTTGCGCCTTTTCTCCATTTCTTTCTACCCAGACAAATTGTCCTAAACAACTGAGTAAATCTAATGTTTGCAGTTGGGAAGTACGTGCAGTGCGATCGCGGATATTTTCGCCAATAGCAATTAAACTCAACATTAGGGCTGGTGTGAGAAAATGACCTTGAGCAGTGGTAATTGCGATCGCTAAACAATCCAACACATCAATTGTGAGTTTTTGCTGTCTGACAATTCCTGTAACAGCTCGTTGCAAAACAGATAAACTAGCTACAGCAAGAGTTCCCACCCGCAAAATTGGCGGAATTGGTAAACCAAACATCCTCTCGCAGATAGCTAAACCTGTAGCTAACACTGGTAGTGATAAGCTAGATTCAGCTATTTGTTGTGCGTTAGTTGATGGCGTAGGTTGAGAAGTTACAGAAATTTGTCTAGCAGCTAGCAGCAACTTACCCAAACAGCAGCGCATTTTGTTGTCATTAACTACGTTGGGTTGATAGGTAATAACTAAAGATGCGGCGATTGAGTTGATGCGAAAACTAGTAATTAAAGGTTCTGCTGTTAATAAACCTTGCAGTCTGGAAGTATATTGTGCATCATGCCGTAAATTTGGCACTCGTAACCTTAATCTTCCCGGTATCCCATGAACAACTTGATAATTTTGATCAGGGGAATTTTGGTTACTAGCTACAGGAAGTTGGACAACTTTACCATTGCTTTTCCCTAAATCCTCTAAGGGACTAGCTGCTACTAACGATTCGAGTGGAATTTTCACTTTACCATTCCTTTCGCCCATTGGAAGCGTCATAAAGGAAAGTTCGCCATCAAGCCTAAAGAATAAGACATCATTGAAGGCTTTAAATCAACCCAGATTTTTGATAAATCTAACTCTATATTTGTTTCTGCTGACGGCGTTGTTAATGGCTGCGCTTCTGGCGGTGACACTAATATTTCTGGTGCTATCTCTGGTGGTAAAGCCGATTCAAGCAAGTGTAACCAATAATCTAAACTCGTTTCTGAATGATGATAATTAATTACTACTGAACTTGCTTGATAGTTCACCCGAAAATTAATAACTTCTCCATCAGCTTTGAGAATACTCTCTAATTTTTTACCATAGGCGGAATCTTTAGTCAGTTGCTCAACATGAAAGCGAATTCTCCCAGGAATTTGATGGACAACTTGATAACTTAGTTTTCCCGGTTTAGCTATTTCTTGAAGAGACTTGTTCGCCACTTTTGTAAATCCTCGTAGCGGTATTTCTTTTTCCGTGAATTTCTCGGCAGTTTTTGCAATTACAGCCAGCAACAAACCCGGTTCTACAGAGTCTATTACCCAGCGAGTTGCATCTGCCACCAGCATATAAATTAAAATTGCTGGTAAGCCTCTAACTCTCAAACCTCTTGTGAATGCTAACCCAGCCAGCAACGGTATCACCGCCATTGATTGCTTTTGCCAGAATCCCAGAGATTTAAAATCAGTCAAATCTACTTTATTTACTGAGGGAGAATAGCTAACATCAAATTCTGTTAATATTTTCAACACCTGGGGTAAAGAAACCTGATTTTCATCAAAGGTAAAAATTACACTACCCCGTTGTTGATTATGCTGAATATCTAATAGCCAATTCTGCTGTTTTAAGTCTTGGCAAAGTTGCTCTATTTGGCAATTCCAATTCCCATCGTTAGACCGGATACGTAGCCGTCCAGCAGTTGCATGAATTACTTGTAATTTTACCTGCTCAACTACTTGATTACCATGTTCCTGCGCTGATATTTCATCACAGAAATTCTGCTCAGAAGTTAAGTCAGGATAATCATTTAACGGCGTACTTAAATTGTGACTACTGATGGTTGTTGTCATTAGTTAATAGCTGCACCAATTCAGACATTCACGATAGCTTTAATCATACCCGATTCTTTTCTCAATAAGATTCGTTCTTGAGAATAATTTGATAATCCGTAAATTTTGCTATTATTTCTTGTTCTTTGTTTATATAACTTAAAAGTTATACATAATTTTGCATACTCAACTCTCACAAGCTGGAAAATATGGTTAAATTTCGGTGTCTTTTCATCTTTTTTCCTCTGTGAACTCTGTCTTGAAAAGTTCTGATCGGAGGAAACCTCCGCTCAGACTTTTCGCTGTGTCCTCTGTGGTTCATTTCTTCCTAATCTTAAAAATGAATGGCGCAGATTGCAGTTCCGCTTCAACAAGACTCAAAGCTTTGCATCAGAACGTGAGAGAAACTTCAAGACTTACGCAAAAGTTACGGGAAATTAAACCACAGAGGACACAGAGGACACAGAGAAATAAAACTTTTAGAGAGTTATTGCTTAACTCTTAAACTTACAGCAGTTTTCATGCATTTAAACCACAATCGTAGTAGGGGCACGGCACCAGTAAGATTATTGTATATCCGAGAAGATTGTGGATGCCGTGCCCCTACAATGTGGTCTATGTACCTGAAAATTGCTGTAATCTTTATGTAAAGAAATATATTCATTAATCACGATTCTTAACTTTTTGCAAATAAAAAGTTAGTCAGATGCAGAAAAGTTTTTGTAAAAATAATCAAAATAATTGTTATTGTATAAAATCATCAGAAAAATTAGGGTTTCGCTAGGCATCAGAATGCAACTTTTGATAGGATAAAGAATCCCTATGGGCACAGAGGATATATTAAAACTTAAGTTAGAACTGGGGAATTTTAAATTTGAGATTTAGGTAGGAGCGCTAACTTAAATCGAGAGTTGCCAATTTGAAATACTCCCACTTTAATGGTTGGAATTAATTCACAATTGATTGAGCTTGTTAACTCTGAGCCATTGTCTGCCAAAAGAGAGGATGACGATGTGACAACTCTCCCACTACACCGCTTGCGGTTAGTGGGAGCATCTCAAATTTACAAATGAAACTTGCTGCTTCACAGGCTGGGCATCCCCTAAGCCTCCACAGCCAGGAATCGGTAGTCCAACCGACCCATGTTTTAAAAGATTAAGTGCGCTGTTCCAGTCGCGGTCAATAACCAGTCCACAAGAACAACTATGAACACGAACGAAGAGCGTTTTCTCAACTCTTGCGCCACACCCTGAACAATTAATACTAGTCCCTCTAGGGTCAACGCCTCTTGTATGCTTGCCGCGTCTTACCGCTACTGCTTGCATGATTTGGAGGAACGCACCCCAGGCAACATCGAGTATCGACTTCGCTAGTCGTGTTCTAGCTAGTCCTTTAATATTCAGGTTTTCAAAAACAATTAAGTCATAGGAATTAACCAACCAATGAGCAACTTGATAATGAAACTCTTTCCTTTGTCTTGCAACGTGCAAGTGAATTTTAGCTACCTTGTTCGCCTGTTTTTGGTAGTTTTTAGACCCCTTGGTAGACCTTGCAAGCTTGCGTTGTTGACGAGCTAAAGCCGACTGCGCTTTGCGGTAATACTGCGGTACTTCAATGCTTTTTCCATCAGCAGTTGTTAAGAATTTTTCCAGTCCAACATCTATGCCAGTAGCAGTTTTAATTCCATCAATAGGTATCGGTTCTGGTAAGGTTTTATCTTCCAGAGAAAAGCTGACATACCAACCATCAGCTTTCCTGAGAATAGTTGCTTGCTTAATCTCAAAACCGTCTGGGATTGGCCTGTGCAAAATAACCTCAATCTTACCAATCTTAGAGAGTTTGAGAATGTTGCCAACTAGATGTGCGCCTGCTTTAGCACAGTTAACACGGGGGAAAGTGAACGAACAAATATCACCACGCTTTTTAAATCTTGGTCGTCCTCCCCGCTTGCCGTTTTTATCTGGCATTAACCACCGCTTCCACGCCTTGTCTAACCTCATCAGGTTTTGTTGTTGGCAGTCGGCGTAGATGTTTTTATATTCGGGGAACAGATCCTTGGTTTGCTTGAGATCAGATGCTTGTGTGTAGTAGTCAACTTTTTGTGGTATCTCGCCAATTGGCTCACGAACCAAACTACAACGGTCAATCTGTGACCTTGTGCGGTTTAACCAATCCAGTCTTTGCCCTAGTGCATAGTTGTAGTGACGGCGCAGTAACTCACCCCAGGTTTCCATCGTGACAACCTGCTGTGGTGTGGGGTTGAGTTTGTACTGGTAAGTGAGTAACATATACTCATAGTACGATTTAGTGGAATGAGTTACAACGTAAGCCATAGGGCAGTTTATAGCTTAAATATTAATTTAGTGTTGGTGACAAAATACCGTAGAAAAGTAATCAACCAGTCAATACTTAATCGACTCAAAGAGATATTTGAAACCACTTGTGCTAAGTGGAGAAGCAAGGTAACGGAGTTTAACGCACAGTCAGATCATGTTCACTTAGTTATTAGTTATCTGCCAGATGTCGAAGTGAGCAAGTTAGTTAACAATCTCAAAACTGTATCTAGTCGCTTAATTCGCAAAGAGTTCAATGAACAAGTCAATCAATTTTATAAAAAACCAGTCTTTTGGACAGGTGCTTATTTTGTCGCATCCTGCGGTGGTGTCACCCTTGAACAACTTCAATCTTATGTTGAGAAGCAAAACAATCCTGATGATTGAAGGGGCATTGAACCCCTTCAATCCCAAGCGCAATTCCCCATCACCGCCAACCGTTCCGGTGTGGCGGGAGTACTATGAGCGGAGGTTTAGATGGTTTTAGCAGTAAAATTACCAGATAATATGGAGATTGCAGTAAAAGCAAAAAATACTGCTATTACTTACTCTGTCGTCCATGCAATTCCAGGACGGGTAAGATTCCGCATTCCTTTGTTAGCAGAAGATGGGGATTATGGCTGGCGGTTAGAAACACTCTTAAAATCAGATAGTAGAGTCACAGATATTCGCATCAATCGCCAAGCCGCATCAATTGTGATTCAATATCAACAGAGTGAAAATTATAATCGCGCTTTTTTGAAACAGATAGTGCGATCGCTCCAACTTGCCACAAATACCTCACCTATTACCCAAAATACCACCAGCCCAGAAGAAGCTGAAGCAGAAGAGGCAGGTGTTAAATTACCAGCCTTTGCAGTTTTGCTAGCGTTACTGGGTTTAAGGCTTCCCATTCCCCAAAGTTTAATTGCTTCCGTTGTCGGCCTCGCAGCTTGGCCTGTTGCTAAACGCGCCTACAATAGTATTACCAAGAACCGCAAATTAAACATTGATTGCCTAGATTTTATGGCAATTTCCCTCACCGCAGCCCAAGGAAACCTCCTCACCCCAGCTTTGGTGATGACTCTGCATGAAATTGGTGATATGATTCGCGATCGCACAGCGCGAGTATCCGAACAAAACGCTTCTAACCTCCTTGACTCCCTGGGACGTTATGCTTGGGTATTGCAACCCGATGGACAAAAACAGCAAATTGAAGCCACATCTGTGCAACAAGGTGATACAGTCATTGTCTATCCAGGTGAGCAAATTCCCGTAGATGGTCAAGTGTTGCGCGGTAAAGCATTAATTGACCAACAAAAACTCACAGGTGAGTCTCTGCCTGTGTTGCGGCAAATAGGCGAAACTGTATATGCTTCCACCTTGGTAAGGGAAGGAGAAATTTACATTCACACCGAGAAAGTAGGCAATGCTACCCGTGCTGGTGCAAGTATCGAGTTAGTTCAACAAGCACCGGTTCATGATACCCGCATGGGAAATTACGCCGCCGCCATTGCCGACAAAGCGGTAATTCCTTCGCTATTATTTGCTGGCATAGTATTAGTTGCTACCCGGAATCCTGCCAGAGCAGCCTCAATTTTGACCCTAGATTTTGTCACCGGAATTCGTGTTTCCCTACCCACAACCTTTTTAGCCGCCTTGACTCATGCCACCAGACATGGTGTACTGATTCGGAGCGGTCGCGCTTTAGAAAAATTAGCACAAGTAGATACTTTAGTTTTTGATAAAACCGGTACCTTGACCCAAGGTAACATTCAAGTAGTAGCAGTAGAAGCAGTTGCAGAGCGGATATATACCAGCAGATTATTAGAATTAGCCACAGCCGCAGAACAAAGATTAACTCATCCAGTAGCCGAAGCAGTCATGCGCTATGCCGCAGAACAGCATGTAGAAATTTTACCCCGTGGGGAATGGAGTTATGAAATCGGTTTAGGCGTAATTGCCCAAATTGATGGTCAAGAGGTATTAGTAGGAAGCGATCGCTTATTATCTAAGTTTAATATCCCCCTGACTTGTTTTGATCGCAAACATCACTGTCAGCTAGAAGATTGTACAAACACCTTAAATTGTCCGATCTCTGCCCATGATTCCTTACTATATATAGCAGTTAACAGAGAATTTGCCGGAGTCATTGCTTATACAGATCCTCTACGCCCCGAAAGTTCCGCCATCCTAGAACAATTACAAACAGAGTATGGCATGGAAATTCATCTATTAACTGGGGATAGCCAAACCAAAGCACAGATGGTAGCAGAAAAACTCGGTATACCCTTGAGTAACGTTCACGCCGAAGCCTTTCCCGAAACCAAAGCCGCAATTATCCAGAAATTAAAAGCCGAAGGTAAAACAGTAGGTTACACCGGCGATGGTTTAAACGATTCCGCCGCCTTAGCTTATGCAGATGCAGCCATATCCTTTGGTGATGGTTCCGAAATAGCCAGAGAAACCGCCGATGTCGTGCTGATGAATAATAACTTAACTAGTTTTGTCGATGCAATAGCGATCGCCCGCGAAACCAAAACCGTCATTGGGCAAAATATTAGTTTAGCTGTCGTTCCCAATTTAGCCGCCTTAGGACTAGCCACCACCATAGGAATGCACCCCCTAGCAGCCACTGTAATACATAATGGTTCCGCGATCGCAGCCGGACTCAACGGTTTGCGTCCACTCATGCACCGCGATTAATCAGCATATTAAGACTAAAAGATGCGATCGCGCTATAGATGATCTTACTACCAAATAAGTATAAAGCGATCGCATTTGGATTTTGCGCTGATTGCACCATGATTCACTTGAATTTGCGCGATTGGATATTCACAGGTTATCAGGATATGCGATCGCATGATATCAATGTTATACCAGTTCTCCGTGACAGCGATAGGACATTTCTTATTTAGAAGTCCCTCAGGCAAAAGACATGATTTTCACTATAATGCTAGGAAATAAACTTCCCAGCCAAAATGCTGTATAAGGTTTTTTTACCACAGTGACAAAAGATCTCAAGATTACAACCACCGTGCTGTCCCTCGTCCAGCAAAGACTAAACGTCCTTCAGAAATAGGTATCATGTCACGATCATCACGTAGTGTATTTGAGTCCCAGAGTTGATTCATGTAATAATTCAAATAGAGAAGACCAAATCGTTCATCAGCTAGTGCATTGACATTTAATTCTAGGAGCATCAAATAATAATTAATAATCCAATCCTTATTACCTTGCTTATTTTCCCAAGCCTCATCGCCATAATGAGCATGAGTATCTACAAAAGCAACTTCTGCTGGTATCTTTTCACATGCATCGCGGAAAGTATATGCTAATGGCAATAAAGGATCTTCTTCCAAAGGTAAATTTTGATTGTCTGGAAGATTGGGAATTAGGTCAAGAAAGTGGTCTTGGGAAAAATAAATCTGTAAGCAGTTGTGATATTCAAGTCTATCAAGCCTAGCCCAAGCATCTCCAAATGCATTCCATACTCCATAAATGACTTCTTGGTTGGGATCATTGATACCTAATCCTAGCTTTTCAGCTTTACTCAAGTATTGTAAACTTTCCATTCTAGCCAGCGTCAGCAATTTTTCTAGTGAAAAATCATTACTTCCATGCTCAATAAAGAAAGCTGTAGCTAATGTTTTGAAAAACATAGTTATATACAATTATTGTGATGGTGGTAAAGGTATTTCTGGCCCAGTAACTTGTACATTACGACCATTCAATTGGATAGATCTCAGCCTTGTTGCTACTTCAGGTGTTACACCTTTGGGAAAATCAAAAACAACTGTTGGTGGAGTACCATTCACTAAATTGGCTTCAGCAGCACGCAAATTCATTTCTGCTTGGGTAATCAATTCGTCAATTTTCGGATTGTTTAGCCCAAAAAGTTCATAATTCTTCACATTTATCCATTTTCCATCAGGACGTATTTGATCAATTTCAATCTTTTTACCTTGAAATTTAATATAGCCACCAATTTCTGTGCCAGGTGGTGCTGTTTTTGCCCTTTCAAACTCACTTCTAGCACCTTTAAGATTGTTCTCAAAGCCTTCAACACGAGCTTTACTAGCTTCGTCTATCCCTTCTTCCATTCTTTTCATCGGGCCTTTCAAATCATTATCAATCGTCTTAATAATTCGTTCTCCTCTCTTGATACCAGGATCTGTCCTTAACCAAGCATTAATCTCCTCTATTAAATCTTCAGCTTCTTGACGCAGCCTTGGGAGATCTTTAACCCTTTCTCCAAAACGAAAACGCTGATTAGTTGGAACTTCAACTTGCTTGTTAGCATTTAAGTCTTTTATGAAACCGGTTTCTAAATCGCCATCACCTTTATTGATAACAGATTTCAAATAACGCTCAAAATTGTTAATTTTTTTGGGATCGGTGGCATCGCCCACTATGGCTTTATACTTTTGGTCAAATAATTTAATTGCATCCGGATTTTTAAGTCCGGCACGTTTATTCATAAAATCATTGACCATTTTAAATGCATCGTCAGTAATTTCTACAGCACCTTCCGTACCTTTTTCAACCTGTGTAATTTTCCCTTGCGCAATAAGTACCCAAGGATTAATTAAACCTTCTAGTCGGAACCAGCCATTTGCCACCCGAATGCGGAATGCTTTAAACCGCATCCGCTCTAACAAGGCTTCACCAAAATTTCTCAGTCGCTTAAACTGGTTACCAAGCTTGGTACCAGCAATCCCCTTGAAAAGAACTTTGCCTTTTTCAATGAGATATTTAGCACCCTTGATGATTCCTCTATAAGCTCTTTTAGCAACATTAGCTACACCCTTGGCAGCTGTTTTTAAACCTTTGGCGGCGGCTTTGGCTCCTTTGGCGGCTACTTCTCCCGCTTTGAAAGTTAAGTACATAATCACTTCAATGGCTCCCGCAGCCAGCGCTTTAGCCAAACTCTTACCACCGCTTTGAATATCGCCGTCCCAAGATTTAGAAAGATAATCACGCAGATGTCCACCAATTTTGGCTATAGCTTCTGCGGCAAAGACTACAGTCAAAATTTCCATGATTATGGGTAATGCAGATAAAATTGCACCACCGGAAGCAATAATTGCTGCAATAATCACAGCAGCAGCTGCTATCAATCCAGCTAGTAATTTAGGCCAGTTATCAGAGAACCACTGCTTAATTCCTTGCTTCATCATTTCCCATTTAATGCTGGCTCGCTGTCTTGGCGATAGTCCATCATCGGGAATTTGTTCTGGTTCTGGTTCTTGTTGCTCTCCTACCTGTTGTTCTCCAACAGCTTCGGAGATAATTGCATCCATTGAGCGGTTTTCTTCTTGAGATTCTGCAAGGATGATTTCCCCTTCACCTTGGGTTTGCTCCATGACTTCTGCAGTGAGTTCTGGGGAAAGCTCCATATCTTCTTCAACTGCATCCACCCCAACATTTTCTTCACTCCAAGGTGCGCTAGGCATCTCTGCGGTTTCACCAGTTTGTGGTGTACCTTCAACTTCTGTATGCGGAATATTCACCCCAATTGCTTGGGCTTGGGCGAGTTCTTCTGGTGCTAGAGGTTTATCTAAGTCAACTTCACCTCCCATCAGCTCTTCTAGAGCTGCGGTTTCAAATTGAGGAGGCATTGCTTTAGCGCCTGCAATCAGGTTACTAAAACGCTTGGCTAATTCGGCAAATTCTCCCCGGATGAGCATACCAATCACGGTGAGAGCGCCATTGTACAGGCTTTGGACTAATCCCAGTAATGTATCTAAAGTTTTCGCTAAGAAATCCAGAACGCTAGAAACGGCTTTCTTCAAAAAGTCAGCAGCAGCATTAACTACCTCTGTAGCTTTGTTAACTGCTTGATCTATAGCATTGGTAAATTTCTTAGATATTTCTGGGAACGCAGCAAAGACTATCTGCACTAATCCTTTAAGAATTGCTCCCAAGCCTTGAATTATACCGACAATGACATTACGGGCTAGATCGATGGCAGCCATAGCTAATTTTTTAGCTGCCTCAAAAATAAATTTTACTGCTTTGCGTAAGTTGTCATAGATAAAGTTAATAGCTGTTTTGAGTCCTTCAACTATGCTACTAAAGAAAGATGTGACTCCTCCCCAAAATTTATCCCAACCGCTTTGATTCGATTGTTTTTCCTTTTCTTTTTCTGCTTCTTCTCGTTTTTTTGCTTCTTCGTCTTCAGCTTTTTTCTTCTCAGCTTCGGCTTTCTGTTCTGCTTCTTGTAAGTGCTGATCAGCTTGGGCCTCTCCTTTAGTTTTTTCTTCTTCAACTTTTTGGCGTTGTTCTTTAGTTGCTTTACCAGCTTTTTCTTGATAGTCTTTTTCCGCAGTATCTATTTCTTGTTGCCAATTTTGTTTGGCTTGAGCAACTTCTTGTTGTGCTAATTTTTTGGTTTCTATTTGTTTATTGGTAGTTTCTTGATTGAGATTTTGAATCTCTTTATTGGCATTTTGGCGGGCGGTGACTGAATCTAAATCAAACTTTTGCTTACCTGCGGCATATTTCTCTTGTTCTGGAGCAATTTTAGATTGATAATAAGGGGTTAAACCTTGATTTAAGCCACCTGCAATTTCTTCAGAAATCACAGGAAGTTCACCACCTTGGCTAGAAGGAGGCGCAATTTGAGAAATTTCTTGATTTGCTTTGAGAATTTCTTTGCTGGCTTGAGGATAGATATTATTTTCACCAAAATCGCGATAAGTTTCACTATTAGCCTGAGCTTTAGCTTGTTGCACTTGTGAAGCGGATTGCTGCTGCTCTGCATTCATTTGTGCTGGATCTGCATCTCCTGTGAGATTTAGCTTGGGACGTTCTCCTGCACTAGTGCTGATTTGATTGCTGTCTTGGCCTTGATGGGTTGTTGATGACGCGATCGCAGAAAATAAACTACTGACACCACCGAAACTTGCTCCTATATTACCAGATACAGGATTTGGCTGTCCTGGTTCTGGAACTGGTTGTTTCGATTGTGGAGTGGTTGATGCTGAATTATTCGCCACATCCACATTAGTTTGCGATGTCAAGCCTGTGGGCGCTGGAATTTCTGGTATTGTTGCTTGCAGCTGTTTCTTTTGATTCTCTAATGCTTTAGCTGAAGCTGTTTCCGCTTGGCTGTAGGTTGTAAAAGCTTGGGTGGGAGGTGTATTTTTTAACTGCTCAAGAATTTGTCCGGGGTCTTCCGCACTAATATTAGTAGTAGGTTGTTGATTAACTACAGTGCTTTCTGGTGCGGCTTTATCGCCACCTTTGTCTCCATTAACATTAGGTTTCCCATCTGCTGGCGGTGAATTTCCCATACCACCTCCAGCCAGTGGCGGTGTATCTGCTGCTACGCTTTTTTCTGTCGGATCTGGAGAGACTGGCTGGTTTTGTGTATCTGGTTTACTGGCTACTGGTTCTGCTGTCCCTTGTTTTTCTGGCTCGGTTTGCTGCTGCGGACTCTCTCGACGCTGAATTAGTGATTCGCTAGCAGGTGTAACAAGGAGAGCTTTGGTTTGGGGACGCCGCAGTGAAATTCGACTAATGTCGTGCCCTAGAGTTTTGTTGGGAGTTTGTACTTCAGCTACTGTTGGGGATGAATCAGCAAACTGCTGCATCGTCAACTCTGCTGGTTTTTGCTGTTCATTGGCTAGTTCTTTTCCTGGGATAGATGCGGCACTTCCCGGTGCGTTCATCTGAGAGATATTATTGGTATTTAACTCAGCAGTTTGTTCTGTAACTTCTTCTGTTTGATCTGGTGTGAGTTTTGCTTGTGGACTTAGTGATATGCGACTAATGTCGTGTCCTGGAGGCTGATTGAGGGGTTCTAATAAAGAAGCTGCTGGGGGTGAAGTTGGCGCTGAGTCTAAACCGAAGCCGCGTACTGGGTTTTTCAGAGTGGGGATAGAGAAACCTGTAGTAGTTTTTTTGTGCCGGCTTACCTGTTCTCTCATAGTCTGCTCCTAAAGCCCCAGCAATCAAGTTATTGATATTGCACCAGTTCAAATATCTCAGGATACAGCGATCGCATTTATCAAGCAATTAGCCCAAAGTCTAATAGTTAGATTTGGATAATTTATTTTCTGGAAGTCCCTAAATCTTTGAATTTCCATTGCATATAGGCCTCAACAGAAGGAAAGTATTGGATAATACCATCTAACCCTTGTGGTCTACCTTGGAGATAAGCTTCCAAATAAACCGAACCTTGCATTTGTGGCAATAACCCAGCATCGCGATCGCGACAACCTTGTTGATAATGAATTTCTCTTAAGCGATCGAACATACTCATATACCCACTCATATATATATCACGCTGCTACTTATAATCTATGCATTCCGCAAGATAAGAGCAAATACTCTTGTTTTTCAAACGCATAAATACAAGTTATTGGTAATTGCTAAAGTGCGATCGCATTTACAGCAGTTTTCACCTATTTGAACCAAATCTGTCGTAGGGGCACGGCACTAGTAAAATTATTGTATGTACAAAAAGATTATCAGTGCTGTGCCCCTACAGCGTGGTCTATTTACAGGAAGATGCTGTAATACCAATTCAAATAATGTTGGCGGTATATCAATATATTCTAGAGGGCATGGCATTGCCATGCCCCTACCATTTGTCGCATTCTTGTTGCAAATGAGTAATACTACCGCTTTTCTTCAGGGGGAACTGCGTGCGGTAATACAGGAATGTCTTCATCTACAGTGTGTAGAGGTACGTTTAAATGCTTTCTTGCCATGTCCTCAGCTAGTTTATGGTCTTCCTTACTGTTAAACTGGCTCTCATCTAGCAAATGCTCATTCTTGGCTGCTTCATCTCGACTGGGCGCTCTGCCATTTTTCCACCGATACTTAAAATCCATAATACACAGCAGTTAGACTGCGGTTGATTTCTACGGTATTAATAGTAGAGATGAAGCAAAGATTGTACTTCTACCATAAAGTTGAAGCCAATATCTAGCCACTATACATTTAGATCCATTTTTGTATTAGGAGTCGAGTAAAAATAAGTTGAACAATTTAATATTTGTAGTGCGGGCATCTTGCCCGCGCGAGCAAGATGCTCGCACTACTTATTTTTACTTGATGACTTAGTTGTCTTCGTTGTCTTCGTTGACTAAAACTAGTTTACCTTCCTGGTATGCCTTTCTTAAGGCTACTGCTTCGGCTACGATTTGTTGAGCGCTTAAACCTTCTGTATCAATCATGCTTTGCAAAGTTACCCCTGTACGCTCATCTTCTTCATGAATCGCCGGAATTTGGCAATATCTGCCACCATTCTTTGTCCGCCGCCAAATACTTGGTTTTTCTGGTTTTGGCGCTTTGGGTTTGCGACTTTCTTTAACTAAAGAACGTACAGCTTCTTGAGTAATGGCGCTTAAATCTAACAGCGCATCGATAACTGGCTGATATTTATTACTGTTATTTGCTAGCTGATATACGGTTAAAGGTTCAACTTGTCCTAAATCTTGGGGTGAAAACTCACCAAATACCGCCGCAATTTTCAGATATTTTTTTTCTTCACCGCGCCAACCTCTATCAACCAGTAGCTTTTTGTACTGCCTGAGGGAAAGCTTCTGTTTTTGTTCCGCTAGCCAAAAGGCATGATGTAAAATTGTTTTGGTAACATCACCTAAAGAAGGTAAAGGAAATTTTTCTCCACCAACACTTTTGAGGGCGTTCGGCTTTTCTTCCACATATTGCTCAAATTCTGATTTTGTAATCGCTTTAGAGTCAACGGGGGTGGGAACTACACTCTGTACTTGTGCGATCATAAATCTTAGCCTCCTAAAAACTCCCTGGCACTACAAATCCATCGCCTTAGCTATTTCTATTTCGCAGGCGATCGCTTAAGTTGGTGGAAGTTGGAAAATAAAGTTTTCTACTAGAACAATTGTACTATTTAACTTCAAAAAAGCATCCCCAAACATACCCAAATTTTCGGGTGTGCGGGGAAAGCTTTATACACAGCCGCCCCTAATACCATTTTGGATTTTAGATTTTAGATTTTGGATTGAGAATTAGTCTCTATGGTCGAGATAAGATTAGGGACTTGTAAATTATCTTGAAGGAACCCAGCCATTTGCAGAACATACGCCTACTTCGCGTCTGGGAGGAATACACCAATAATTTTTACCATCAAATACCAAACCTTCTTTGATAGAATTTAACTCAGAAGTTGGTCGCCATTCTTGAGTTCCACCCTCGTCATAATAGCGATATTGTTCGCCTTTTACTTCCAAGCCTTGATCGGTTCCTCCCAAGACATAAAACCCGTCTATAATGCGTGGGGATGAGACTTCTATTAAAGATGACTCACAAATTGTACCTTCACCTTTACAGCCTCTTGCTATTTGTCCATCAGGTGATAGGCTATAAATTTTATTATCTTGTAAAAGTAATCCTAAGCCACTGCCATCTTGTAATTTGATGGGATTAGAAAATTTACCTTGATATTGCACTAAAGTTTCAAATTTACCGTTAAGCTTAACTATAGTGGTTCCATCAGGCGCGATCGCAATCGATTGACCGGTACCATTACCATTGAGAAAATTAAACAAGCGAGTACCAATAAAGGGTGGTTTCGCTTCAGAGGTAGAAGGTACAGCTTGCTGATGATTATTTGTTCCCTTGTCAATTCCCCAGCGCCAAATCACTCGTTCTGTATTAGTTCTATCAGCCATAATTGCCGAAATCCACAAGAGTTCTCCAGCTTTGTTGGTAAACTCAAATCGACAAGGGCCTAATCCTGTTCCCGCACAGTCTTTCACCTCTTTATACCCAAAATCAAACAACTCTCTGACAGTATTATCTCGGAGATTGGGAGCATCGCCTTGTAAATTAGGTTGCCAACCTTGTTGCATCACCAACTCTCGCGCAGTTCGATACAGCATACCTTCTTTAAGCGTGATTTTTGCAACCGGATTGGCGGAATCTTGCACCCTAGAACCAACATTCTGGACTTGCTGTGCTGCTGTTGAGGTGGGAGTGTTAATATTTACATTATTTTCTTGCTGTACATTGGGAGTTGTTAAGCTAGTGCATCCACAGGCGATCGCTCCTAGTAAACTTGTAAATATAGTTGTTTTAATCCTAGAGTCCCAAAATTTCTGATTTTTCCACATAAGTTAATTGCATAATTACGCAAAACAATTTAGATGTAACGTTAAATAATACATATAATTAACATTATTTTCCGCAAATTTACTGTCTAAGTGTCGAGGTTAGTAAACACCCCCAATGAAATAATCAGGAAATACAGCGACAAATGACTAATGACTAATGAAAATTGTACAGACGCGATGAATCGCGTCTCTAACAAATGAAAATTGTACAGACGCGATGAATCGCGTCTCTAACAAATGACTAAAATATGCAAACAAACCCAGTAAGAAAAGCAGTCATTCCGGCTGCTGGTTTTGGTACAAGATTATTTCCAGCTACCAAAGTTGTCAAAAAAGAACTTTTCCCCATTATTGATGAGAATGGGAGAGCTAAACCGATAATTTTAGCGATTGTCGAAGAAGCAATTAGTGCAGGGATTACAGAAGTAGGTATCGTTGTTCAACCTGATGATGTAGGAGTATTTGCAGATTTATTTAAAAATCCTCCCACACCAGAACTTTGGCAAAAACTCTCACCATCTAATCAAGAATATAGCCAATATCTGCAAGAATTGGGTAAAAAAGTAGTGCTATTAACCCAGGAAGAGCAAGAAGGATATGGACATGCAGTATTTTGTGCTAAAGATTGGGTAGGGAATGAGCCATTTTTATTAATGTTGGGCGATCATGTTTATAAATCTCATATTGATAAATCTTGTGCGCAACAAATCGTAGAACTTTACGCCCAATTAAATCAAAATGTAGTCAGTTTAACGATTATGCCAGCCGCGATTATTCATAAAGCGGGATGCGTTACCGGAGTGTGGCAAGAGTTTAACTCGCTGCTAAAAATCACACAAATAGCAGAAAAACCCAGTATTGATTATGCCCGCCAAAATTTAAGAGTAGAAGGCATGGCAGAAGATGAATTTTTGTGTATATTTGGTTTATATGTATTGACACCAAAAATATTCGATTTTTTAGCAGAAAGCATTGCAGAAAATTCCCGCTACCGGGGTGAATTTCAGTTAACAACATGTTTAGATCAATTATGTCAGGCAGAAGGCATAACAGGTTACGCTATCAAAGGTCAATATTTTGATACAGGTTTACCAGACACCTATCGCCAGACATTAATTGATTTTATATAACTCAACCGATTCTCATTTCCCGATTAAATAAATAATGACAAATGACAAATGACAAATGACAAAACTTAATATAGAGAACCACATACAGCTTTTAACTGCGGTTCTGTTTGTCCAAAGTTTTGTTGGCGACAAAGTAAAACTTGAGCCGAACGATAGCGATAATAAAATTGATGGCTAAACCAGCCTAAAGGCGCACCAGCAATTAAACCAATACATAAGCCAGTGATTAAAAGAGGTAATGGATTACGTCTTTTGAGATAAATATTTGGCTGTGAATTCGTAGTTTCTACCATTTTGATTTGATGTGTTCACTTGCTCCTGTTTCTTAATAGTGAACAAAAAATCGTGTTTAGTAGCTTCTCTCTGGGTGCGTATTTACGTTACTCCCAAGGTTGATATATTGGATGCGATCGCTAGCTCAAACCTGAAAAAATTGCGATTATCATCTGGGAAGGTGCGTTTATACTAAATTAGCTATGATTTAGTACCGCTTTAAACGTCAGGCCCGTTAGCGAGAGTTTCTGCCTCCTGACGCGGTACACCAAAATTCATCAGTGTGTTAACATCTCGAATATAATTGCCATCACCTTTAAATACCCAACGATTACCCTCATTTTTAAATAAAAGTTGACCAGCCCAACCATTAGGATTCTCACGGCTAACAATAAGATAACTCGTAACTAGCCAGTCTCCACTGATAATTAATGATGAAACTTCAATCTTTGCATTGCGGCTAAGACGAATATTATTTTTTTTGAAATCTTGCACCAGATGGTTAAAAACCATTATTTTAATTGGTCTCCAACTATCGTTTTTAGCACCAGGGTTAACCAACCTTTGAGCAATAGCAGGTGTAGATAAACCTAATCCTAGTCCACCACAGCTAATTGTTAGCGCCAAACCAATACTGCAACTAATCTTATATAAATTCATGGCAACTTTCTCAAGCCAAATGTGTTGTATTCATGTCTAGTTTCTATCGCCGACTTTTTGGAATTAATTATTAAACTCTGGAGGAAAACTTTGTACAAATTTCAACCACTTTGAGACATTATTACCTGATATCTTCAAAGTCGGTACATTAACTATATTTCTGGATTTGTGATAGTAAACTTCTGTACGCTGTGGGCGATCTAATCCGTAAGTAGCTGCAACTTGACGAGCACGGGCGCAGGTAATATTGAAAGAACCCATATTAATTGTGCCGTCACCTGCACTATACTGCCAAACAATATTGTTCCACTCACGTCCGGGAGTAGTTTGACATTCGTGATTGGTTAATTCAAACATCTTGGCAACATGAGCATCATATCGACGCAATTTGGTACCCTTGATGGTAACAGTAGTATTTTGATCTGGTACTGTTAATTCAGCCTGCATTGCTCCATTCTCAAAACTTGCTAAAAAATGGACATACATAGGTAATGAAGGTCTTGCTGCTGCTGGTGCTGCTTTTAACAGCGATGTTGTCATGAATGACCCGCTAGCTAAAGTTAAAAGTGCAAATAATCGGATTCCTGCGTTTGTAAAAGCTACTTTGGTAGACATATTTGGTTTTGACAACATTTCATCTTTTCCAGGATAATTTCATGGATTAAAAGTATCAAATAGTACATATACTGTTCTTTCTTAATTAACCACCTGCTGGTTTTATGGGAGATATGCGTCTTTTTACGTAAATGACGGAAAAATCTAGATTTCTCCAGAGAAAATTTTGCAGATAATCTGGAATAAGTCTTCAGAAACTCCGCAAAAACTGATAGCGTCAAACAAAGTAAAAGATTATTGTGGATGTGACAGCTTGAAAACGCGATCTAATTATTGGCAACTGCTACCCTATATTCAACTCCAATGGCGAACCATTATTAAGGGATTTATTGGTATTTTGGGATATGTGCTGGCTACATTAACGCTAATTAATCTTGCAGGTAAATTGGCAGTTCCTTTTGGAGAGGGTAATGTAGTAGCGATCGCACAATTAGCAGGAATCTGCGCTGTCGTCTTTCTAGTGCGGGGGTTTTTTCAGTCTGTACAAGATATTTACATGGCGCAAGCTGCTTTAAGAGTAGCTTTTAATCTCCGCAAACAAGTCTACTCTCATCTACAAAAGCTGAACTTAAGCTATTTTGAAACAGCCAAAGCAGGTGATTTATCTTACCGCTTAACTGAGGATGTTGACAGGGTAGGAGAAGTAGTTAATAAATTATTTCATGACTTAGTTCCCTGTGTGTTGCAATTGCTGGCAATTCCTATCTATATGATTTACTTGAATTGGCAGCTGACATTAGCAACGGTGATTGTTGCGCCATTGATGGGAATTTTAATTGGCTGGTTTGGGGAACGGTTACAAAAATATTCTCGCCGCAGTCAAAATCGTATCTCTAGTTTATCGGCTATTCTCACGGAAGTTTTTAGCGGAATTCGCTTAGTTCAAGCTTTTGCGGCAGAAAACTACGAAATTGCTAGGTTTAGCCATGAAGCCGAACGCAGTCTCAAAGCTAAATACTCAGCAGAAAGACTCAAGGCGATTCAAATCCCCATTGTGGGATTTTTAGAAGCTGTGAGTGCTTTATCGCTGTTATTGGTGGGAGGTTGGCAAATTTCCCAACGCAATTTAACTGTGGGAGAATTTTTCAGCTATTTAACAGCAGCAGCGTTATTAATTGACCCCATTGGTCATACTACTAATAATTACAATGAATTTAAACAAGGTGAAGCTTCCGTTGACCGAGTTTTTGAATTATTAGCCATTCAACCCACTGTACTAGAAAAACCAAATGCGATCGCTCTGCCGCCAGTGCAAGGTAAAGTGGAATACGATCGCGTAGCTTTTGCTTACAAACCAGGCGAACCTGTATTAAAAGATATCAGTTTATTAGTATATCCCGGACAAGCGATCGCTCTTGTGGGTGCTTCTGGTGCTGGTAAGACTACATTTGTGAATCTGCTACCCCGATTTTACGATCCGGTATCCGGTCAAATCTTGATTGATGGCGTAGATATTCGCGATGTCACCCTTAACAGTTTGCGGCGACAAATCGGTATCGTTCCCCAAGAAACTATGATGTTTTCCGGCACAATTGCCCAAAATATCGCCTTTGGACAAGAATATTTTGAAATGTCAGCAGTTATCGAAGCTGCAAAAATTGCTAACGCCCATAACTTTATTACCCAGCTACCAGAGGGTTACGATACTTGGGTAGGCGAAAGAGGAATGAATTTATCCGGGGGACAAAGACAAAGAATTGCGATCGCTCGTGCTGTACTTCTTAACCCGCAAATTTTGATACTCGATGAAGCTACCTCAGCCCTAGATTCCGAGTCAGAAGCCTTGGTACAAGAGGCTTTAGAAAGACTGATGGAAAGCCGCACTGTATTTATTATTGCTCATCGCTTAAGTACAGTCAAAAGATGCGATCGCATTTTAGTTTTAGAACAAGGGCAAATAGTCGAATCTGGAACCCATGAAGAACTGTTAGCACTTCACGGACGCTATGCAAAATTTTATGCGCAGCAGTTTAGTTAAATTTGGGCATGGGGCATTGGGCATTGGGCATTGGGCATTGGGCATTGGGCATTGGGCATTGGGCAAAAGTCAACAGTCAACAGTCAATAGTCAATAGTCAAGGGACTTATAAAAAATAAATTACCCATATTTCGTAGTGCGGGGAGCATCCCAATTTTGACGCAATACCCTTTTAGGGTATTGCTATACCAACAAAGCCTGCCGAAGCCGGCTAAAAGTTTGATAGCCTGCGTTCGTCGAAGACGTTCCCGAAGGGTAGGCAGGCTTCGTATTTCTAGCCCCACCCTTATAGGGTGAGGGCGTTTTTGCACATTTGGGATGCTCCCGTAGTGCGAGCATCTTGCTCGCTTTTGAACACCAGCGAGCGAGACGCTCGCACTACAAATTTATTGATTGGGTATTTAAAAAATTGGATGTCCCCAATAGTCATTTGTCCTCCTTCCCTTGTCCCCCTTGTCCTCCTTCCCTTCCTAAACTACGCCGATTTGCTAAAAGAAGAACTGTCATCAACTGAATTAGCAGATAACATCATTTGCTTTTGCTGTTCGTTCATCCAATTTTCAAACAGTTCATTCAACAGGCGCATTTTCATCGCATCATCTAGTTGTGCAGTGACAAATTTTTCTAACTGCACAATCACAAACCATTCGCCGATGCGGTTGGGAGGTACAACTTGTCCTGGTTGAGAGTTCATGAGTAGTTGCGCCATTGCTGGATGTAGTTGGCTGAGTTCCACAGGGCCGACTAACCCACCTGTTTGTGCTTCTGGGCCTTGGGAATATTGTCTCGCTACTTCGGCAAAGGTTTGCTCTTTGTCTTGAATGCGAAAATATAATTCTTGGGCAATTCCGATATCTTGGGTACGCAGCAGGGAATAAATTACCTTGTCTAGCCTGGATTTAGATTGAAAGAAATAGGATTCAAGTTTTTTACCCCAGGTAATTTGCTTAAATTTTTCAACTTTGAGCTTGCGTAGGGTTATGGCTTCTAGTTGATTAATGCTGAGACCTTGATATTCCATCCAAGCTTTGAGTTCAGCTTCTGATTTTAACTGTCTCTCAGCCAAAAACTGCTGTTTAGCAGCATTGATTTCTTCTCGCGTACAGTCAACTGATGCGATCGCCTCATCAATAATCAATTCCCGGCGCAACTGTGGCAGCATTTGGTAGCTTGCCAGTAAAGGAATCAGTTCATCAGCAGTGATTGTACGGTTACCAACTCTCAGTATTTCATTCATGATCTTGCAAATCTATATAAAGATATAGTATATGGTTTGTTCGATTTGATGCTGTTGATTTATCGATACTGATTCAGCAGCCTGCACTGCAATTATGCCATAGCGCAATCTGTACTGAATATTTATCGCTACTGAAGTTAAATATTTAATAGGTGATTATTTTCAACAATCCTTTGGTAAAGATGACTCATGCCAAAACTCATAATTTGGTATCAGTAGTTGCTTATGTTCTACACAATCAAATTTTAATTTCCAAACTATGCCGCTTTTTATAAATTTTTCGACAAGAAAACACTGAGATCGTTAGGTAGATGTAATTGTGAAAAACTATATGTAATATAAAATCTGTTTATAAGCTCAGTGATTTTACCATATACCTGATAACTAAATACGGAAATACAGCCAATGACCAATGACCAATGACCAATTAAAACTAAAAATCAGGATTGACAAACTCTATAGCAAACACTTCTGCAAAACATTTTGATACATGTAAACGCACTTCTTCGCAGGTAATCCCTGGAATCCATTGAGCTAAACTAGCTACAGGTTTATCAGCAATACCACAGGGAATAATTTCTTTAAAGCCTGTGAGATCGGGACAGACATTTAAAGCAAAGCCGTGCATGGTAATCCAACGGCTAACTTTAATCCCAATGGCTGCGACTTTACGTCCTTCGATCCAAACACCTGTAAATGAAGGAATGCGATCGCCTTTTAAGCCATAAATTGCCAATACCCGAATTAAAACTTCTTCTAGCTGGCGCAAATACCAATGCAGGTCTTTTTGATAGCGTTGCAGATTTAAAATCGGATACCCCACCAATTGACCGGGACAATGATAAGTAACTTCCCCGCCACGTTCAATTCTATGGACATCAAATTTATTGTTGTTGAGGTCAAATTTGAGAAAGTCTAAACTAGCTCCTTGTCCCAAAGTATAGACAGGGGGATGCTCCAAGAGAATTAACACATCATCTAGATTGGGGTTGTTCAGGCGATCGCTCATTAGCGATCTCTGCCATTCCCAAGCTTCTAAGTAAGGTAACAATCCTCGGTTATATAACACACAGCGATGCAAAGACATGGGGTTCATTACTACGGATGCCACGAAAAATCAACTACTTGAGGGACAAAAAATATTGCAAGTCTCTGGGTAAGGGTCAACAAATGTCAAGCTATGCAAAGGATTTTAAAGGAACATCAACGGAACCCACTTTAGAAAATACAAAATGCTAGTTTGAATATATAACCTAACTGGGTGTAGGAGGAGTTCTCTGCAATAAGCATCACGCCACAACAAGAGGAAGAAATGTACTGGCTGATGAAGTCTAAACAAATTGTTTGCATCAAAACCTTAACATTCTCTATGCAACACCAGCGAATACCCAGGAGAAAAAAGAATAACTAATAGTTAGCTAAACATAGCTCCCATAATCAAAGCAAGTCAGACAGATGCTGTTCAGATTGCTTTATTCAGGGTTTTCACATAGGTAATCAATTGACTGACAACCAATGAGATACCTGCATCAACATAGAGAAATATTGCCCAGGAACGCGCAATAGTAAAATAAGATACAACAATCATGATAGGCAGATTGGTAGTACAGCAAAACACTTCAGAGATTGTTTTGGCGGCAGTGATAGACCTTACCGCATTTCCCTTTCATACAAAACGAATACACATCAAATAAATATTGAGCGGGAGAGTTTACATGAAGCTTGTCATCCACGGCAAAAATATTGAAATCACCGACGCCATTCGGGATTATGTGCATCAAAAGATAGAAAAGGCGGTTAATCATTTTCAAAACATCACCAACGAAGTGGATGTGCACCTTAGCGTAGCTCGCAATCCCCGAATTGCTTCTAATAAACAAGCAGCTGAAGTCACCATATATGCCAATGGTAACGTCATCCGTGCCGAGGAAAGCAGCGAAAACTTATATGCCAGCATTGACTTAGTAGCAGATAAAATTGCTCGTCAATTGCGCAAATACAAAGAAAGAAAACAAGATAAGAAAACTCAACCAACTAACGAGGTAGTAGTACCAGAACCAGTAGTTGGAGATTTAATTGGCGATCGCACTCCCGAACTCCCCAGTGAAGTCGTCCGCACAAAATACTTCTCCATGCCACCCATGTCAGTTGCCGAAGCTTTAGAACAGTTGCAACTGGTCGGTCATGATTTTTATATGTTCCTCAATTCGGAAACTAATGAGATAAACGTCATTTACGAACGTAACCACGGCGGTTATGGCGTCATTCAACCCCGCCATAACAACGCCCACACCAACGGTCATAGCAAGAATGGCAAAACAGCCCATGCTAATACCACTGTAGAAAAAGCCTCTGCGAGTAAATGAGGGGCTAGGGGCTAGGGCGTGGGAATTTTAGATTTTAGATTTTGGATTTTAGATTGAAACCTAATCCAAAATCGGAAATCCAAAATCTAAAATTGAATTGCCCAATGCCCCATGCCCTACTTCACTAATTGTTGCAATGTTTTCAATGCTTCTTCAACGTGACCTTGAAAATTGAACATTGAATCAAAGACATATTGCACAACGCCCTGTGAATCAATAACATAAGTCACGCGACCAGGAAACAAACCAAAGGCGGCTGTTGCACCGTAGAGTTTACGTACTTGGTCGCCTTTGTCACTTAAGAGTATAAAGGGCAAATTGTACTTAGCCGCAAATTTTTGATGGGACTCGCTAGAGTCACCACTGACACCAATCACTTCAGCGCCGGCGTTTTTAAACACTTCATATTGATCGCGAAAAGCACAGGATTCCGCAGTACATCCTGGCGTGTCGTCTTTTGGATAAAAATACAGAACTACAGCATTTTTGCCCCGAAAATCGCTTAAGCTTACCGTTGAGCCGGTTTGCGCAGGTAAGGTGAAATCAGGCGCAGTATCTCCAACTTTAACTGGCATAGGTATTAAAAAATTCCAAATTTGATAATTGCAGAAACAACTATTTTAACTAATTCGGCGGAATTCCCCACCTTCAGCGATAGCCAAGCTGTCATAGTAGAAAATCTTCATATCAAAGGTATGGTTCGTAACCACAATTTGGCGAAAGCAATTATGAATTGTGGATGGGGAATGTTCACTAACTTTCTATCTTATAAGCTAGAACGCAAAGGTGGAAAGCTAGTAGAAATTGATAGATGGTTCCCCAGTTCCAAGCTTTGTTCTAATTGTTTCTATCAAGTCAGCGAAATCCCACTAGATGTGAGGGAATGGACTTGTCCTAACTGTGGCACTCATCATGACAGGGATGGGAACGCAGCGATAAATATTAGAGCAGAAGGAATCAGAATGCTAAAGGCGGATGGTTCAACCGTCTCTGCTGTAGGAGGAGAAGTAAGACCGAAGCTTGGGCGAAAGTCTAAACTAAGGCATTCTCCTGTGAGTACAGAAGCCCCACCAAGAGCCGAAGGCCGGGTGGGGTAGTTCACGTGATGTTAAGACCGTAAAGATAGGAAATACTAGATTTCAGACTTCTTCAAGAAGCTGAGGATCTGACATCATTAAACTTCATTTTTTACAAAATTTTAACTTCTATGTTAGTCTAGATAATTTGCTTGCTCGTCTTTCATAGCAGGTGTACTGTGTAGATCTCAAAAAAAACTACTTTCCTGCTATGCGTCTGACCTCACTTGATGTTTTTCGTGGTATTACCATCGCTGGGATGATTCTCGTCAATATGGCGGGAGTTGCTGATGATGTATATCCTCCCTTAGCACACGCCGATTGGCACGGCTGCACGCCAACTGATTTAGTATTTCCCTTTTTTCTGTTTATTATCGGTGTGGCGATGACATTCTCATTGTCAAAGTACACTGAAGGCGAAAAACCCCAATCGGGAGTTTACTGGCGAATTTTGCGCCGTGCGGCTATTCTCTTTGTCTTGGGTTTGGTACTCAACGGTTTTTGGAATAAGGGTATTTGGACTTTCGATTTCAGCAGTATCCGGCTAATGGGAGTTTTACAAAGAATCAGTCTCGCTTATCTGTTTGCTTCATTCACAGTCCTGAAGTTACCACGTAAAGGTCAATGGATATTAGCGGCTGTTTTACTCATCGGCTATTGGTTGGCGATGATGTATATACCTGTACCTGGTTACGGTGCGGGAGTGTTGACGCGGGAAGGTAATTTTGGCGCTTTTATAGATAGACTAATTATACCTAAAGCGCATCTGTATAAAGGCGATGGCTTTAATTTCTTAGGAGACCCTGAAGGGCTTTTCAGCACGATTTCCGCAATTGTCAGCGTATTAGCTGGTTATTTTGCTGGACAATGGATACGCTCTCAGCCTGTACAATCACGTACAAGTATTGGTTTAGTATTATTTGGCGTTGGCTGCTTAATTGTTGGTTCGGCTTGGGGGTGGATATTTCCCATCAACAAAAAAATCTGGACGAGTTCCTATGTAGTGTTTACTAGTGGTTGGGCGTTACTGTTGCTAGCTGCTTGCTACGAACTGATTGAAGTGCGACGGATCAAACGCTGGAGTAAACCATTTGAGATTATGGGCTTAAATGCGATCGCTCTTTTCGTGGCATCGGTATTAATGATTAAAATATTAGTGAGAACCAATATTGGTACTGGGGAAAATGCTCCCAATACCTTCAATTGGATTTATCAAAATGTTTTTGCCTCTTGGGCGGGAACCTTCAACGGTTCATTTTTATTTGCCCTTGTTACCGTCCTTTTTTGGTGGCTAGTTGCAGTTATTATGTATCGTCAACGCTGGTTTGTGAAAGTATAAGGGTAATTCGTAATTCGTAATTCGTAATTCGTAAGCTGATGTGCAGCTAAATTGTGTAACACGAAAACACAAAATTATTGTAGTGCGGGCAGCGTTCGACTGAGCGCTCACGCCGAAGTCTTGCCCGCGTCTAATACACAAATTAAATAAACAACAGCTTAATTCGTAATTTCAATTTTGAATACTTCATGAAGCTCTCATTACAAGTTTTGAATTTTGAATTTTGAATTGAAATTACTCTTCTTCCGCGTTGAAATCCACCTTATCGTAAATATCCGCTAGAGTAATTTGGAAGGAAACAGACGCCAGGGATAACATGACATCGCCATCTTCATATTCCGAAAATATCCATTTATTATTTTCGGTTTTAAAGTATTGTTCAACATGCATCTTATATTGGTCAATTAGAACATACTCTTGAAAAGTAGGAATTGTGCGATAAGCTGCAAACTTTTCATCCCTGTCATAACTCTTGGTAGATTTTGATAACACCTCAGCAATAAATACTGGATTCATCAAAGTGTCTCGTCTTGCTTCCTGATACTCTAAAGGCGTGTTTACTATCATCACATCCGGGTAAGTATGTATTCGCCTGTTAGGAATCCATAAACGCTGATCGGTAATATAAGCTCTATAAGGCTGACGTTTAAGAGCAAAATTCAATGCAGCGCTAAAGTTACCAACTATTTGATTATGGTTTGGTGTTCCACCAGATTTGAGGATAATTTGTCCATCAATATATTCATGACGTTCCTCAGCATTAACCTCTAATTCTAGGTATTCTTCAGGCGAATAATATTTTTGTGTCTGTGCAATAGTCATAGGATTTCACCTAAGCTTATACTTCTACTTCTTCAGCAGTATTAATCTGATCGAGAATTCCCCAAATTTCTTGTAAAAGTGGCTCTAAACCAGTGCGAGTCACTGCGGAAATTAAGAAAACCTTAGCGTAGGAACGATGATTTAATTCAGTAGCTAAAGCCTCTAAATCTACCGTTTCTCGATCCACTGCATCTATTTTATTTAATGCTAAAATTTGCGGACGTTCTGCTAAACCCCGTCCGTAAGCTTTTAATTCTTGCTGAATCGTCATAAAATCACCCACCACATCCTCACTAGTCGCGTCAACTAAGTGTAGTAATACCCTAGTGCGTTCGATGTGGCGAAGAAAATCGTAACCTAAACCCGCGCCATGAGAAGCGCCTTCAATTAATCCGGGAATATCAGCGAAAACTGTACCATCACCTGTGGGTTTACGAACTACGCCTAAATTTGGTATCAAGGTAGTAAAAGGATAGTCAGCGATTTTTGGACGCGCTGCTGACAGTGAGGAAATTAAGGTAGATTTACCCGCATTTGGTAAACCAATAATTCCCACCTCAGCTAAAAGTTTCAATTCCAAACGCAGTACTTTTGCCTCACCTGCTAATCCGGGGAGGGCGTATTCTGGGGCGCGGTTGCGGTTACTCAAGAAATGCTGATTTCCCAAACCACCTTTACCGCCTTCCGCAGCCCGAAACCGTTGTCCAGGTGTAATTAAATCTTCTAGTAAAGCGCCTGTGGAAGCATCATAAATCGCAGTACCACAGGGAACTTCGATAATTAAATCTTTGCCATTTGCGCCAGTACAATTATTAGGGCCGCCTCTTCCGCCGTTTTCAGCTTTAAAAAGGTGATTATAGCGGAAATCTAACAAAGTTTGCAGGTTTTCTACTGCTACAAAAATGATTGAACCGCCTCTTCCGCCATTACCACCAGAAGGGCCTCCTGCGGGAACATACTTCTCACGGCGAAAGGCGACAATTCCATCGCCGCCTTTACCAGCTTCTACTTGAATTACTGCTTGATCAATAAATTGCATAGTTAGTCAATAGTCAGTTGTCATTAGTCAATAGTCAGTTGTCAGTTGTCAGTAGGGGCGGGTTTGTGAGAGATTGTTATGAATATTTGAGGATATCTGTAAACCCGCCCGTACAGTTGTCAGTTGCTTTAGCTGTTAGGGTGACAATCCTTTTTGGCAGACGAAAGGCTGAACTAACAATTCTACAAGTTGGGGAACCCTCAGTGCGAACTATTTCACCAATGACCAATGACCAATGACTAATGACTATTAACTAAATATATGGTGAAATATCCTCTCCACAATCATCTGCCAAATAGGAGAGGGCGCGGAAACGCAAACCTACCATTTGTTCATAAAGGGGATTAATTTTACATAATGGCGGAATATGTACAATTTTGCGTCCAAATAGCTTCACATCCCGTTCAAAGGGACACTGGGGCGGAATCATTTTACATAAAAAGCGAGCAACTCTAGGATCTTGAATATCCAGTCCGTCTAACCAATCGCGTACAGGGGTAAGTGCATCATGGGGAGGAGAATGGGGCCCAATGGTGATGGAAGGCTGGGCGGATGCTTCTTGCTGGAGAAAACTGTCGATTGTTGGATCTACATGTTCTGTGTGTTCTAGGGTGTGGCGCAAAGCTTCGATTAAATCCTTGGGTTCGCCTAGTGCTTGACACAGCTGTTGCAAAACTTGGTCTTCACTGGGAGAATATATCCCATCTGCGATCGCTACCATCACAGCTGTGCGCAAGAAATTTTCTGCTGCTGATGTTCCTTTACCCAAAACTGCGGCTAATTCCTCTGGTGTAATCACTTCCAGAGAATCAAAATTAATAGTGGGAGCTAATTCATTTTCCGTTATACTAGCAATTAACTCTTTTTCATGTGCGTCAAAGTCACCATCAGCTAGAGCAATAGTGAGCAATCCACGCAACCAAGCCGCTACTTGTTCGCTAGTATAAGGGGATTGAACGACACTTTTCATAAACTCATACCTCAAGCTGTCCTCAGTCCATACAGTACATAGTAAGCTACCTTAAAGGGTATTAAACTGCTACATATTTAACTTTAAAGACTGAGAGAATTGGTTTTTCAGCCTTAGAGAGCAAAAATACTTTTAAAAATCCCATAGCTTCTTAAAAAAAGATTGAGAATTTTTCTACTTAAATGGTTTAGCGTTAAGTTAGTTTTGATGGCTTTATAGCCTCCAAAGCCTTGCCAAACGGTTACTGATATTCAATATGACTAGCTTATTGCAAAAAATATTACCTCTTTGATACAATCACTATTGCGAATATATCTCATGTATTTGACATAAACAGTAATTTTCTGCAACTCGTTGCAAAACTACTGCAAATGGCATCCTAAAATTCATGTATTTGGGATGACTACAAAATGTGAGTTGAAATATTTCCTGTTTTATTACTTAGCATCAGATTGCAATTAACTCTACATATTTAGGTAATATCATGACGTTTTTTTTTGGGATTGAACACGAAGTTGCTTTTCTAAATCAAGCAGGAAAGTTTGCTGATTTTGAAAATACAAAATTTGCTGATTTTAGCCAAATTGTCGAAAGATTACCAACATACCCCAATGATTATGCACATTTACGTGTAGGTGATGCGGGGATTAAGGCTAAGAGATGGTATATAGAAGGATTTGAAAGATTTGCTGACTCTGATAAAGTAATTGATTGTTTACCTAAAGGTATTGAAATTAGAACGACTATCCACCCTAATATTCAAGCTGCAATTCAGGAATTAACCGAAAGTTTTTGCTTATTACGTGATGTAGCTGCTGATTACGGTTTTTCACCTGTATTAACTAGTTTTAATCCCTACAAAACTGTTTTTGAACCGCAACCACCATTAAATGAATATGAAAAAAAATATCTCCAAGCTTATCCTGACGAAAATACCGCCAATATTTATATGGTGACATACGGGCCAGATTTAAATATATCTATGGCAAATTTGTCTGTAGAAAAGCTAATTGATATTGGTAAAAAGTTAACTTATTACAGTCCTTATATAGTTCCTTTTAGTTATAGCGCACCTTTTTATAATGGTGATTTATGGGAGGGATTATCGGTAAGAACTTTTGTGAGAACCGGTAAAAGATCGGCGGCGCTAGTTTTTGTAGAAAAAGCCGAACAAACGATTGCGAGCGTTCCTTCTTTAACCAAAGTCGCACGCATTTCCGCAGAAGTAGGAAGAATTGAATTTAAGGCTTTTGATACTTGTGATGATTTTTCGATTTATGCAGCTTTGTTAGCTTTATTAAAAGGCTTAGTTTTAGATGAATCTTTGTTAGGTAGAGCCACAATTCCCGATGCAGCTTTACATCAAGTTTCAGCCAAAGCAGGATTTAATAACGAAGAGATATCTCTGATTGCACATCAGGTTTTAGAAGCAGCAGAAATGGCTTTGAAAGATGACCCAGATAGAAACTTATTAATACCTCTGAAACTGAAATTACAGCAACGAGAAACACCATCTCAAAAACTCATTCAATGGTATCAAGAATTAGGTTCTATAGAAGCAGCAATGCAGCAAACTTACTTAAAATTTAGCTGAGTCTTAATTTGAGATTTAATCATAAACTAATCTATCGCAATACTATCTAAGTTGTGAAAATATTTTTTAAATGAACCGCCAAGTACGCCAAGGACGCCAAGGATAAGAGAAAAAAATTGAGAGTTTGTAACTTTCACAAAAGATTTAGGATTGCTATAATCATCAAAATTGGGAAAACCTTTGCGTCACTTTGCGCCTCCCTTAGCGCTACTCTGCGTTTCAGAATCAATAAAGTTACAAACTCGTCAATACCTGAGCAAGTTCCTGAGATAAATCAGTTTGCTGTGTTTGACATTTACTAAATAAAACACCAGCTAAAAAGTAATAGTCACCGGAATAAAATGCCATTTTATGCTTCCGCAATTCTTCAATATGGTTTTTCACCTTTGGTTCCGAGCTATAATGACCAAATTTGAGCGGAAGCACGACAAAATTATTCACTATATATCCATAATCTTTTGCTTGTTCAATGGTGCTATTAGGGTTAGAATAGCTAGAAATTAAAACTAGCACGTTCTCGTAACCTAAAGACAAAAGATTATTAGTCACTGTCGCGCCATCTATACCCCCAAATAATAGTGGCATATAAATATCTGGATCTGGTGCGGGGAGATAAGGCGGATTAGCAACTAGATATTTAGCTTTAGGTTTATCTGATTTAAAGAGACAGGCATTATTGATGATATATTTTTCCGTGAGATTATATTCATCAATTGTTAAATTGGCAGCTTTCCAAGCTGAGGTATTTAATTCAAATCCCTGGATCACACCATCAAATTTATTTCTCAGCAACGAGTTGATTACCGGACTACCATCACCAGAACCAAATTCCACAATCGACTCAGGATTGGGACAATTTCTCAAAACTAAATTTTCTAAACAATTGGAGTAAAAATTAGATTCTTCTGGGCAAAAGAATATCTCTTTCATGTGACCTCAAGTCAAATTTAATGTAAGATAAATTAGATTTAGACAGTAAGAACTGTTTCTTTAGCAGTAGATTGCTAAAGAAAGGTTTTGCTAAAGAAATTGAGAATTTTAGCTATTGTTCTTGGGCGCGAATAGAACAGACAACAGCTTTTGCGGCGCGATCGCCCATGAGTTTTTCTTGGTCATACCCTAGTAGCAATTCCCACGCATCATTGGGATACTGTTCTGCTAAAGCTAAAGCCACATCATCCAACATCCAACGACCGTGGCGTTCGTCTTCGCGAATATGCAGTTCCCAATAACCCATCGCCGCCTCTGATAGTCCCAAGCGTTGCGCTGCTGTGAGATAATTTCTGTAAGCTGCAGGGCCAGCTACTTCAAAATAGGTTAATGCACCACTGTAGCGGAGAAAATAGCGCTTGCGTTCTGTGGTTAAAAAGTTATGGTTATCGCAAGCTAAAACTTCCCAAGGTACTAAATCAAAATATGCCTCTGGTGCGGTATTCATGCCAAACTCAGCTAGCATTTGGGCGAAATATGTCGAATGCTTGCGCGATAAGCGACCGTTACCATATTCTTCTAAAAATACTCGCACTAGAGTACACTGCACTTCATTAGCTGCACCGCCTAAAATAAATGTCATGCGACTACCTTCTACCAAGCCATCAAAGGAACCAATGGCGAGTAGGTGACGGTAACCAGCTTCACTCATTTCTTCGCGGATGTAGCGACTCTCCGGCGATAAAGGCGGATCGACATCAACAGTAGCGCGTTCAATCAGTGCTTGTTTAACTTGTGTAACGTTTAGCTGTTGCAGTGCAAAGACATCGATTTGGGATAGTTCCCACTTTTGCCAAGCTGCTTCAATTTTATTTCTACAGGATAATAAATAGAGCGATCGCTCGTTGTCATAATGTCGTAAATCGTCATACCAAAACAACTTTAGCCGATTAATACGGTACAGGATTCTTTGCAGAAAGCGATGCGCCACATCATCACCACCGCCTTTTCCATAAGCAGCAGTAATTGCTGTTGATAACGTCTGTTCAAATTCCCAGACTTTGCTAGCATTTTCTTCCAGTTGATTATCTAAATTTTCTGTAGCTAGCAGTTCTATAAATTGCTGTTCAGCATTGTGATAGTTGGGAGCTGTTGTTTGTGCTATTTGATTATCATTCCCTTTCACCTTTAAGTCAGGGAACATCAGCAGATTGTTTTGCATGGAATATTAAGTAGCGTTGCCAATTGTGAACAAAAAACCGTTATCTGTAATATTTAAATTTACATAGTTATAGCTATATGTACCTCTTTCTCAGGTTATAAAGAAAGATTAATTTGGGAGAGACAGATAATTTTTCTAAAGTTGGCAAATATGCCAAAAGATTGATGAATAAACTCCATAATCTCTATTGAAGTAATTTAAAAAATAAAGTGAGTATATGATGCAACTTTAATCAAGAATTGTATTAGTTTGATAACTGCGACCTTTGTCTGCTCCTATACTAAGGATATTCCTCAAGTTAGCGTGCGTATTGCACATTTGGAGGCTCCAAAATGGTTCATACATACGAGGTATTGGTAGATATTAAGGAATTTGCCGGACAAACAGACAATACCTTTCAACGCGAAACGGCAAGGTACGAAATAGACGCTACTTCCAAAGAAAAAGCGGATGGTATGGCTTTCCAAAAAGCGAGAAGCGAGCATCCACACGGCACAGAATATGATGTTAGGGTAACAAGACTGCTGAGATAAAACGAATATTAAGTATGCTGATTCTTGGGAATAAGCATTCTGTAAAATTTGTAAATTCAATAATTAATTATATAGTGTAAAACCGCCCTCGACCGTTTGGGGGCGGTTGCAGTTTGGGGTTTAATTGACAATTTTTCGACTATTTCAGATTTGCGATCGCTTCACTCACATCTGTAGAATTTTCATAATCTTGATAAGGTATCTTTTTCAAAATCCGCAGTACTTTCTCATCAAAACCTTTCTCTTCTGCATTCTTAATCAAGTCTTTCTTACTAATGGGATAATTAAGTTCATGCAAGTTCTTATTGAGTTGCACCGAGGTGGCTGTACTCATCATGGCAATTCTCCTGAATACTAATGATTTGCATTCAAATGTTATCCAGTTCTAATTTGCTATGAGACTTACTGGATTGTAATCTTACAGATGAATTCGCTTACTCGTGGTAGTCAGGAATATTCGAGTAATTAATTACAGCCTATTTTAACTATTTGTTATTACCTTTACAATCGAAGGATACAATGCTTTTTGACATCCTACTAATGATAGATTTTTAAATTTTAATAGTAATTTTTAATTCAGCAAATTTGATTGTAGGAACACAGTATCAAAAATTCCTACAAATGACCAATGACCAATGACCAATGACAACCCTACCCAGTTATCTTTAATTCCACCAACCTACTTAATTTTTTCTACGCTTTTAGGAAGATGAAGCTCTCTTTTACTGTGAGTAGAAATTAATTAGACACCTAAAAGAGGAAAAAGTTATGGTTACTACAGGTAACGGACAGTCTCAACAAGCCATTAGCAATCTAGAGTACGATTTTGTCACCGTGCTGCACAATAAAGCAGAAGCTGTTAAGGCTTACGATACTTATATCAAAGATGCACAAGAAGCTAACTCTCAGCCTTGTGTAGAATTATTCCAAAAATTGCGCCAGTCTGATATGGAGCAAGCACAAGAAATCCGCCGCCATCTTCAACAAGTATTACAGCACGGTAAAATGTAAAGCTGGTAATTCAATTTTAGATTTTAGATTTTGGATTTTGGACTTCGTCGTGAGCGCTCAGTCGAACGATTTGAGATTTAAATTTCCTAAGTCCAAAATCTAGAATTATCTGAATTGAGATATAGCGAGTAGCAGGTAATATTAGCTAGACTGATTGCGTGCTACTTTTTGTACTTGCTCCACAGTCAAATCTAAAGCTTGCGCTATTTGTTCCACACTTAACCCCAAAGCTAACAATCTGGGTACAGCTTCTAATTTTGCTTGTTGTCTACCTTCTTGTCTACCTTCTTGTCTACCTTCTTCTAAGCCGTCCTGTTTAATAGACTGATACATCCTTGTTTTTTTGAATTCCTCATCTATACCTAACATGGCTGCCAACTCCTCTCGGCTAAGTCTGGTAAATTTGTACAACAGGATAGTTTCTATTAATTCTACAATTTGCTTTTTGGTAGTTTCATCAGCCAATTGATTTTTGGCTTGTAAAATTAGTTCTTTACCTCTTTCTATTGCTGTCTCTTCACCTGCGATAATTAATTGCACTATAGCAACTTGAAGTGAGGTTTCCGTGACTGTCCCTAATTCATCTAAATAAATACATTGTACTTGAGGACTGTCTAGCAATAAGTGATAAGGCTGTTGATCCTCTGGCTCTACACTACGTTGAGGATAGATAACCACAGCACGCCAAAAGTTAACAGATGGATTTTGACGTAAGTAAAGAAATATTTCCGCAAACAAGCGGCGATAAAAATTTGTATCTAGTTGAAATTGGACTTCGACAAAGTATAAAGGTTGTTCTGGGGTTTCACTTTCGGGAATAAATACACCATCAATTCTAAAGGCTGTATCTTTGAGTTCAACTGATACAAATTCATAAGCATTAATGTTAACCCTAGTTTCGCCAATGATGGCAAAAAAGATGCTGGGGAAAGCTTGGAATAAGCTGTAGAAAATTTTGTCAGTTTGCACCTGGATATTCTCATGTCGAAAATTCTCTAGTCGCCAGTCTATCAAGAAGTTTCTCTACGAGAGTAGTAATATAGCAATTCTCAATTATTCGTCAACAAAAGGCTTAACAGCTTCAGTTACCTGATATCACCATCAGAAACTAACAAAACTGGTAAAGTTTATCTACCTGTGGTTCATTTGAACTACAATAAGTTCAAATTAGCTATCAAATGTAATAATAACTTGATTTTTGCTGCGCTCTATAGTGTCTGTAAGCCTTTTAAGGTACACTAGAACGCTGCATACTTGTTTTTTAGTATATTTTGGCTAAGTAAAATTTCAGTCTAAGAAGTTCGGTTATGGTAGAAGCATCGCTAAACATTTCCTTGGAATCTGAGGAAATTCTTATTCAGGATTTGGGATCAGTAGACAAGGATAATCCGCAAAGTTGGAAGAATCAGGTAATTCTTGGTGATTGTTTAGAGGTTTTACAAAAGCTACCGTCTGCAAGCGTTGATTTAATTATCACTTCACCTCCATACGCTGATAGTCGAAAAAAAACTTATGGAGGAATTTCTCCAGATGAATATACTGATTGGTTTCTTACAGTAGCTCTAGAGCTAAAAAGAGTTTTAAAACCAGAAGGTTCCTTCATTCTTAATATTAAAGAAAAAGTAGTTAATGGTGAAAGACATCCTTATGTATTAAATTTAATTTTAGGAATGCAAAACCAAGGATGGTTATGGACAGAAGAATATATATGGCATAAGAAAAATAGTTATCCAGGAAAATGGTCTAATCGCTTTCGTGATTCCTGGGAGCGTTGTTTACATTTTAACAAGCAAAAGAAATTTAAGATGTATCAGGAATCTGTTATGGTTCCTATGGGAGATTGGGCAAAATCCCGTCTCAAAAATCTGAGTGAAACGGATAAAAGGCGCGATACTTCTAAAGTTGAAAGTGGGTTCGGTAAGAATATATCTAATTGGGTAGAGCGGAAAATGGCTTATCCAACCAATGTGTTACATTTAGCAACTGAGTGTGGAAATAAAAATCATAGTGCAGCTTTTCCGAAAACGCTTCCTTCATGGTTTATCAAGCTATTTACTGATTTCGATGATGTCGTTCTCGATCCATTTGCTGGTTCAGGAACATCTTGTGTAGCTGCTAAAGAGTTGGGTAGAAATTATATAGGAATTGAGATTAAACAAGAATATTGTGGCCTAGCTGCAATGAATATTAAAACAGCAGTTGCTAATAGTCAAGTTGTGAAAAATAATAAACAATCTAATGAGGAATTAAATGTGGTTGACCGAGATTATACAATCTATCATGATTACTTGATTCAGCAGGTACTTACACCTTTCTATGATAAGAGATTTGAAAAATTGAGTAAGTTAAAACTAAAAGATGTCATTAAACGTAAAAACCCTTATTTATTTAAAGCAAAAAATATTGAACTTGCTCAAGATTTGGTTGCCAGCATAATTACGGCATTTCTTTCTTCACAAGAAGAAACGATTTTCGGGAATTTGCTAGAAGGATTTGCAATACATATATCTCAATCTTTATATGGTGGTTTTAAGTCAAAATTAAACAGTGTAGATCTAGAATTTCAACGAAATGAAACTTATTATATTGTAGGGATTAAATCTGGTAATAACTGGGGCAATTCTGACCAAATTAGTAAAATGAAAGACAATTTTAAAAAAGCAAAACAATTATTGATAAAACAAGGTATTACAAGTAATATCGTTGCTATTAATGGTTGTATGTATGGTAAAGATAGTAATCCTTTGAAAGAAGATCTCAAAGATCCTGATAAGACATACTTTAAATATGCTGGTCAAGAGTTTTGGGAATTTATCTCAGGAGATGCCAATCTTTACCAAGAGATGATTGTTCCTATCGGGGAAGAAGCAAAGAAGAAAGATGAAATTTTTCAATCTACTCTTAATGCAAAAGTTAATGAAATGACTTTTGAATTTATACAGTATTTTACAATAAATGGTCACATTGATTGGATTAGGTTGGTTGATTATGTATCTAAAAAAGGCGATTTCAAATTAGAACCTATATCTCAACAGATGACGTTAGAACTAGAAGCAGGGGATTCAGATTTAGAAGAACCTCTAGATTTAGCAGATGCGCTAGATTTTGAAGAATAGAAGAAAATACTGCTGAATATCAGCCTATCAAGGAAAATCCCGATGCTGTTATCAAATACTATTGCTGTGTTCCCTACAGCCTTTTAAAAAAATCGCCTGTCCACCATATTTGAGAGATACTGTAAGCGCAGAGAGAATTTGCACTAACTCCATACCTACCCAACCAGATGATTCAACTGGGGGCGTATTTTTCAGGATACAACTAATAAAGCGATCGCACACCCGCGCTAAAGGTTCGCCTGTTTCTACCTCTAATACCTCTTGGCTTTGATTCATCGGTAAAAATTGATTATCTTGGTATTCAATTTCACCACTGAGTAAAGTTAAAGGCGACGGGTGCAACATTTCATCAAAAATCAAGGTACCACAGTCACCCACCACCGCTAACCGCCTTTGTTTATCGGTATTCAGCCAGCAGAGATGAATATATGCTTGAAAACCATCTGCATAGGTTAGCGTCACCCATACTAAGTCAGCTAATCCTTGATTTGGGAAATTAGCAACTCTTTTCTCCCCTGCTTGTTGTAGCCACACTGTACCCGTAGCTTGCACTTTCACTGGTAGCTTACCTAACCAGTTATTAAAAATAGCAATATCGTGAATCGCTAAGTCCCATAGTGCATCAACATCTTGTCTCACAGGACCTAAGTGAGTACGAGTAGCATAGCCGTAGCGTAAATCACCTAAATTACCCGCCTGAATGACAGCTTGTCCTTTCTCAACGGCTGGATGAAATAAATAAGTATGATCCACCATGAGTATTAAATGTTGTCGCTGTGCTAACTCGCAAAGTTCACGACATTCTAAGGGATCTAAAGTTAAAGGCTTTTCGGCTAAAACATGGTAGCCCTGGTTAAGGGCATCTTTAATCAGATGATAATGGGTAGTAGCTGGAGTTGCGATCGCTATTGCCATTAAATCTGGTATTTGCTTTACAGCTTGCCAATCAGTAGTTAATAATACATTATCGTTTAGCTTAAATTGCCGTTTTACCGCCTCTAACCGTTCGGGATTGGAGTCTACAACCGCACTAATACTTACTTGATGATGTTCTAAAAAATTCCGTAGCAAATGCACGCCCCAACGCCCAACGCCCAGGACAGCAATTTTAATTTTGTTATTCATTAGTTATTAGTCAAGAGTCAATGGTCAAGAGTCAAGAGTCAATGGTCAATGGTCAATGGTCATTTGTCATTTGTCCTGCTTGTTGTCCTTTCGCTTCCCCAACGATTGAGCAATTCTAGATTGTTGGCTATGGACTTTTGACTATGGACTTTTGACTATGGACTATGGACTCTTGACTCTTGACTAATAACTGAATTATCGACGTATAAATAGTATGTTGAGTTCAGGGTTGTTCCTGATTAGTAATAGATAAAAAAGCTACTTTGGCTGCGGCTTGTTCGGCGGCTTTAATTGAGCGTCCTTTACCTTGACCTAGTTGTTTACCGTGTAACCACACCTCAGCCACAAATCGCTCTTGATTGCGGTGGGGTTGCGTAACTTCGACAACACGATATTCTGGTAATACCTTAAATTGCGCCTGAGTCCATTCTTGTAGGGCGGCTTTGTAGTTTAATCTAGCTGGATCGAGGCGAATTTCTGCTGCTAGTTGTTTGAAGTGGGGATCGAGCCAAGGACGGATTAACTCAAGATTGTGAGTACTTAAGTATAAAGCACCAAGAACCGCCTCAAAAGCATCTGCTAACCGAGATTCTTGACCAACTTTATCAGCAGTAGCACTACCGGCGACTAATAAATACAGTTCTAAACCATATTCTCTAGCTAATTGAGCGAGAATGCGATCGCTCACCAAGACTGAACGAATAGCCGCAAAATCTCCCACCGGACAATCGGGATAATGTTCCCACAACACCACAGCCGCTACCAACCGTACTACCGCATCACCAACAAACTCCAGCTGCTCATAGTTCGCAGACTCCGACACGGTAGGATGAGTCAAAGCTAAATCAAGCAAGTGCCATTGTATAGCTGCTTCCTTTGGTAGACCTAACTTTTTAACTAAACTTTCAAGCTGGCGCTGACGGCGTGGATAAGCGAGAGACATTCAATTCAGAAGGGGTGCGGGAAGGGGACAAGGAGGACAAGGAGGACAAGGAGGATAAAGAGGACAATGAATTTTAGATTTTGCGAAAAGTCGGAGCGCCGGCTTCCGGCGATCTGAACTTTTCAAGACAGATTTGCGATTTTGGATTCCAATCTAAAATTTAAAATCCAAAATCCAAAATTGTTTCAATGCCCAATGCCCAATGCCCAATGCCTAAAAGAGAAGAGAGCAGATCGTAAGCCGGGTTCTGTTCTCTACTGTAGAGATGTTTTGCAACTTCCCTACAATGAGGGTGGTTATCTATCTGGGACGTTTGTTACCAAACGCCTCTAGCGGCTCTATTTTGCGGAACTGGTAAAAGACCAACCATAGTTCCTTCGCCTTGCTCCCAACCGGGGTTTACCGAGCCAACGCCTCTCGACGTTGCTGGTGCGCTCTTACCGCACCTTTGCACCCTTACCAATCAATTTTGGATTTTGGATTTTGGATTTTAGATTCAATCCAAAATCTACAATCTAAAATTTAAAATTGATTGGCGGTATCTTTCTGTGGCACTATCCTCACGATCGCTCGCACTGGACGTTATCCAGCAAGTTTGGTCTTTGGGAAGCCCGGACTTTCCTCAAACCGATTTTGACAATCGATCTGCAACCGCCTACCTCTACTCTCTCCCTAGATACAGTGTAATCTTGGATGGCGTTGTGTGTCTGATTTGAATTACTTCTTTTTATTCCAAGGTAGGGCGTATGTCCAAGGCAATTTTCTAATGGTAAAAGGACAATTGACGATGCACATTGGCGGGATATTCTCACCCGGAGCTAAACCTACACGCACTTCAGACAAACGCAAAACTAACTGTAGTGAAAATTCTAACTGTTTTGTTCTGCTGACAAAGTCGTTGTATAACTTTTTTTGGGCTTTGACAGGACTTTTTTGCAAAGCCGTGATATTCACTAGGGGTTGTTTGGCTGAGTAAGTCCCTGAGGTTGCATCGCGGGCGAAAACATCTTCAGCTGTGACTGTTGCGGAAAGGGTTTTCTTGGGCGCGATGAGACTGGGGCTTTGGGGTACAGCTAAGTCACGAGTTAAATCTGGTGATTTGCGAATTACCCGGCGCGATTGCTTGCTATGTTCGACAACTATAGAACTATTATCCCAATCAACATAAATAGCGAGATTATCAGATTTATTTTCGATACTCACTGACAACTCTTTCAATTCATCAAAAGAATAGGAAGGACTAAGTTTAAAAGAAATTCCTACTTGGTCTTGGAGATTTTGCTCTTTGAGTTGATCGTCAACAACATTTTTTTGATGCTCAAATTTAATTTTGTCATCAATTGACTCAATCATCAAATTAAAAATGTAAGAGACGCCGATGATATAAAGCGTCAAAACCACTAAATTTTGGTCGCCACTGCCTCTCATAACTTTAAATATAGACTCCCTGTACTAATTTTGTATATTTGTTCCCTAACTCATCGGCTATAGTTAATCTTCCTTGATTGGTACCGACCTTTCTAGCCAGCCCCGCCGCCAGAAAAAGTATAATAATCCCCCGGCGATTCCCAGCATTACTCCCCAGCACAACAGGTATCCCCATTTCCAATTGAGTTCAGGCATATTATACGGTGATATTTCCGTATTGAAGTTCATTCCGTAAATTCCTGCTACAAAAGTTAAGGGAATAAAAATTGACGAAACCACCGTTAGCAGCTTCATAATTTCATTCATTTTGTTACTCACTGCTGACAGGTAAACATCCATTAATCCTGATGTGAGTTCGCGATAAGTTTCTACCATATCAATTACTTGCACTGCATGGTCATAACAATCTCTTAGATATATGCGGACTTCTTCGCCGATTAAGTTATCGCTATCTCGCATTAAAGCACTCATCACATCTCGTTGTGGCCAAATTGCGCGGCGCAGTTGCAGTAATTCTCGCCTAATTTTATAAATTTTTTGAAGTGTTTTTGGCGTAGGTTTAATAATGACTTCTTCTTCTAATTCTTCAATTTCCTCGCCGTAGCGTTCTAACACAGGAAAAAAACCATCAATAATCGCATCTAATAGAGCATAAGCTAAATAATCTGTGCCTGATTTGCGGATGATTCCTTTGGCTTTTTCAAGGCGCGATCGCACTGGTTCAAAACAATCATGTTCTGGTTCTTCTTGTACGGTGAGTAAATAATTTTTACCCAAGATTAAACTCACTTGTTCGCTATGAAAACCAAAGGCATTTTCCTTTGGTACTACCATGCGGGCAATAATTAATAATTGGTCGTCATAATCTTCTGTTTTCGGACGTTCTGGGACATTAACTATATCTTCTAAAACTAGAGGATGTAATTCAAAAATTTGACCAACTCTTTGCAATAAGTCTTGATTTCCTAAGCCCTGCACATCTACCCAAGTGACTGATGTTGTATCTAAATAAGGAATACATAGTTCTGGTGTTTCTATTTTCTTACGAATATATTCTTGGGCATTATAATCTATCAACACAATTTCTGGATATTCGGCATTTTCATCAATTATTAGAGTGCCGGGAATATTTCCTGGTTGGTGATAGAATTCTTTGATTAATGAATGTTTGATAGCTTTACGATTGCGAGGAATTCTTAGACCCATAAAGTTTTACCTGTAGTCATTTGTCAATAGTCAATGGTCAATGGTCAATGGTCAGTAGTTAATATATAAATAAGCAGAAAATCAGGTTTTGGATGAATTTTAAATTATTCATCACAATTAATATTGTTTCGGATAGGCAATGCCCAGCCTCAGAAATGAATTAGCAGCCAAAATTGGTTAGCTATTCAAGCCGATATGATATCATCTCCTCACTTCTGAGTCAGAAATAATAAAAAAACAGTTTGTCTCAATTAAGACAAACTGCTTCATAAATGTTTATACAAATAACCAATGGGAAGATATGGGGAAGCGGAGATTAGAACATGCCCATGCCGCCCATACCGCCCATACCACCCATGCCGCCCATGCCGCCCATACCGCCATCAGCAGGAGCTGCGGGGGCTTTCTTTTCGGGTTTTTCTACAACCAAGGCTTCGGTGGTTAATACCAAGCCAGCGATGGAACCAGCATTTTGCAGTGCAGAACGCACAACTTTGGCAGGATCGATAATCCCAGCTGCAATTAAGTCTTCAAATTCTCCAGTAGCGGCGTTATAGCCTACGTTAAACTCGGTTTCCCGGACTTTGGAGACGACTACGGAACCTTCAGCACCAGCATTGTCTGCTATTTGACGTAGGGGTGCTTCTAAGGCACGGCCAATAATATCAGCCCCAAGCTTTTCTTCTTCATCTTTGAGGCTGTTTTTAATTGCTTCTACCTTGGTAGCCAAGTGAATCAAGGTTGTACCGCCACCAGGAACAATCCCTTCTTCTACGGCGGCTTTAGTGGCGTTCAAAGCGTCTTCAATGCGGAGTTTGCGATCTTTGAGTTCGGTTTCTGTGGCTGCACCAACTTTAATTACTGCCACACCACCAGCTAACTTAGCAATCCGTTCTTGGAACTTTTCTTTATCGTATTCGGACTCTGTTTCTGCCAACTGCTTGCGAATTTGCCCAATTCGCTTTTGAATTTCGGGTTTAGTGTTGCTACCAGCGACAATGGTAGTGTTTTCTTTGTCGATGGTGATTTTGCGGGCGGTTCCTAAAGCTTCTAGAGAAGCGGTATCCAAGCTTAAACCGATTTCTTCAGAAATTAACTGACCATCGGTAAGAATGGCGATATCTTGTAATAATGCTTTGCGGCGATCGCCAAATCCAGGGGCTTTAATTGCAGCTACAGAAAGTACGCCTCTTGCTTTATTCACTACCAAAGTTGCCAAAGCATCGCCTTCTACATCTTCAGCAATTACCAGCAAGGATTGACCCAAACGCGCAACTTTTTCGAGTACGGGTACTAAATCCTGAATGCTGTTGATTTTCTTGTCGGTAATTAAAATGCGGGCATTTTCAAATTCTACGGTCTGGCGCTCGTTGTTGGTGATAAAGTAGGGAGAAATATAACCCCGGTCAATCTGCATCCCTTCTACCACTTCTAATTCAGTTGTCAGGGACTTAGATTCTTCAACGGTAATTACACCATCTTTGGTGACTTTATCCATTGCTTCGGCAATCATGCTGCCGACTTCTTCGTCATTACCTGCGGAAACTGTCGCTACTTGTGCGATCGCACTTCCTTCTACTGGCTTGGCTATCTTGACGATTTCTTGTACCAGCGCCTCAATCGTCTTGTCAATTCCTCGTTTTAAACTAACTGGGTTGCTACCAGCTGCAACATTCTTTAGCCCTTCGCGGATTAAAGCCTGTGCTAAAACCGTCGCGGTAGTGGTACCATCACCAGCAACATCTTTAGTTTTTGATGCGACTTCTTGGATCAGCCGCGCACCTGTATTTTCTAATGGATCTTCTAATTCAATTTCTTTAGCTACAGTGATACCATCATTGACAATTTGAGGGGCACCATATTTTTTTTCTAAAAGCACGTTACGACCTTTTGGCCCTAAGGTGATTTTTACCGCATCAGCAAGAGCGTTAACACCCCGTTCCAGGGCCCGCCGTGATTCTTCATCAAATGCAATAATCTTCGCCATGTTTCATTTCTCAAGCGCTTCCATTAGACAATTTAGCACTCACAGCGCCAGAGTGCTAACACATTCCACAACTCAAATCACAAATCAAGATAAAAATATGAAATTACATATTTAACTGTCAACAGTCAATAGTTCATAGGATCGGGTTCCCCTAAATATGTATCGGGAAAACAGCTATTGTCAGTCAACCCACCCTTTCATCAACTATTGGACTTTGGACTTTGGACTTTGGGCTTTGGACAAATGACCAATGACCAATGACCAAATAATAATTCCAATTTGGCTTTTATAACAGGCAAATCTATGCTTTTATCCTGTTTAGCCACTTCTATATAAGGATAAGGCCATCAAAAATACTGGACAAAAATTTGAATGTGTATTTGCATCTGGGGAATGCCCTTGATAAGGATGTAAGACTGGCTCAGTTTCAAGTTACGCCCGTAGACAAGTATTGGCCGACTGCCTTAGTTGAAGCGGGAAGTAAATATCAATTGCTCAGATTTGAGCGATATATGTAAATTTTATGGAGCAGATGAATTTAGGTAACTCCCTTAAATCCTTAGGTATTGCTGACCCTAGCGGCACCGGCTGGTTGGCTGTAGTATTTACGTTTCTCTTGGCTTGGCTAGTAACATGGCGGTTAATCCCCACAGTCCGCAAATTTGCCTTACGGGTAGGTTGGGCGGATCAACCAAACGCTAGGCGACTTAACCGGGAACCTTTGCCTAATGCCGGAGGGCTGGCTATTTATACAGGCGTAATTGCGGCATTGGTATTAGCAACTCTCTTAAGACCTATTGAACTACAAGGGGTATTAGCTCAAGTTCTGACAATTCTCTTGGGAGGAACAATATTAGTTTTGGTTGGCTTTATTGATGACCAATTTGGCTTACCTCCCTCTGTGCGGATGTTTACTCAGATTCTCACCGCCCTTTTGCTTTATGCTAACGGAATTAGAATTGATATCGCTTTTGGTACACCTATCGACTCGATTCTTTCCATTTCCCTGACAGTATTTTGGGTAGTGGGAATTACCAATGCCATTAACTTAATGGATGGGATGGATGGTTTGGCAGGAGGGGTAAGTTTTATTACTGCCATGAGTTTGTTGGCGGTTTCCGCGCAAATTTCCTATCGTGCCGCAGCAACTCTAGTTCTAGCCGCCTTGGGTGGTGCGGCCTTGGGCTTTTTGCGCCATAACTTCCACCCCTCACGTATTATTATGGGTGATGCCGGGGCATACTTTTTTGGTTACGTGCTAGCGGCAACAAGTATTTTAGGTAAACTCCAAGTCAATACAGTATTTTCCCTGATTCCTACAGTTTTATTTTTGCTACTACCAGTATTAGATACTACGCAAGTAATTGTGCGGCGACTGATGGCGGGCAAAAACCCCATGAGTACCCCTGGTAAAGACCACCTGCACCATCGCCTCTTGGCTTGGGGCTTCTCTCAACGCCGAGCTGCATATACTCTGTGGTCAATTACTTTAGTTTGTAATTTGTTGGCAATGAGAATGCAAAATTTGACTTTGGTACAAATGGTAGCTACCACTATGAGTGTAATTTTGCTCATTAGCTTTACCATTTGGGGAAGAATACAGCAGAGAGAATGTATTACTTGAGCGAAGTGGGAAGGGAAGGGAGACAAGGAGGACAAGGAGGACTAAGAATTTTAGATTTTAGATTTTAGATTTTAGATTCAAAGCCAATCCAAAATCGCAAATCCAAAATCCAAAATTGAATGGCCCAATGCCCAATGCCCACACCTATCTACGCCATGACCATACCACCATCGACATTAAACACTTGTCCGGTGATATAGGCGGCGGCGGGGTCGGCGGCGAGGAAGCGTACCATACCAGCAATTTCTTCTGGTTGACCGTAGCGACCGAGGGGAATGAATTTGAGAATTTCTTCAGTGTTGCTGAGGTTGCTGGTCATGTCTGTGGCGATGAAACCAGGGGCGACAGCGTTAACGGTGATCCCGCGAGAAGCTAGTTCTTTTGCTACAGTTTTGGTAAAGCCGATAACGCCTGCTTTGGCGGCGCTGTAGTTAGCTTGACCAGGGTTACCCATTTGCCCTGCAACTGAGGCAATATTAATAATCCGCCCAGAACGTTGCTTGAGCATAACTTTACTAGCCGCGCGAGTGCAAAGAAATACACCAGTAAGATTAAGGTCAATCACTGCTTGCCAGTCTTCTGGCTTCATGCGCAAAAGTAGAGTGTCGCGGGTAATACCAGCATTATTAACTAGGATATCAATCCGCTTAAATTTATCGATGACGGTGTTAAATAGGGATTCTACTTGATCGCTTTTAGAAACATCTGCTTGTATGGCTATCGCCTGACCGCCAGCATTTGTAATTTCTGTCACTATGCTATCAGCCGCACCACTAGAACTAGCATAATTAACGACTACATTAGCGCCGTAGCTAGCTAATTCCAGAGCGATCGCTCTACCAATTCCCCGTGAAGCACCTGTAACAATTGCAACTTGTCCCTGCAATTTTTGTAAATTCTCACTCAAAAGTTCCATGAAATATATTTTGAATCACCGCGCTAATTATCTTATGGTGATTTGTACCTTCAGTATTAAAACTGCGTGTTATTGATTGTGGGTTATGGGTGTCAATGGTCAATAGTCAATAGTCAATGGTCAATAGTCAATGGTCAATGGTCAATGGTCAATGGTCAATGGTCAATGGTCAATGGTCAATAGTCAATGGTCAATGGTCAGGAAATTTTTGACTTTTGACTCTTGACTATGGACTTTTGACTCTTGACTTTTGACTTTTGACTATGGACTCTTAAATGATTGTGCCATCAGGGATGACGGCATTTTTTAATACAACCACAATTCCACTACGGATATAAAAGCCCTGACTTTCGCGATCGGCTTCTTGTACATTGTCTTTATTGACAATTTTGACATTTCTACCGATGCGGGCGTTTTTATCAACAATGGCGCGGCGAATAATCGTATCTGCACAAATACCGACGGAAACCTCATCGCTGAACAAGTTACATTGTCTTTCTACAGCAGGTTGGTAAAAGTCGGCACCCATAATTAGAGAGTCTTCGATGATGCTACCAGATTCAACTCGCGATCGCACTCCTAAAACTGAATGTTCAATGCGGCAGTTTTTCAAAATACAACCTTCACCAATCAATGATTGGGTGATTGTACAATCTAACATTTTTGTGGGAGGCAAGTAACGCGCGCGGGTGTAAATCGGCGCTTGTTCATCATAAAAGCTAAAAGGCGGTTGGGGTTGCTCTGTTAGAGCTAAGTTGGCATCATAAAAAGCTTCAATGGTTCCGATATCTTCCCAGTACCCATTGAATAAGTAGGCTTGGACGTTGTAATCTTTAGCAGCAGCATCAGGAATGATTTCTTTACCAAAATCTGTGCTTTCTAAAGATTCGCGCAATAATTTGATCAAAACTTCTTTTTTAAAGACGTAAATCCCCATCGAAGCGATGTAGGGTTGGAGTTGGGCTTGTTCTGGACTCAATCCCAGTACGGTGGTATCGACGCGCATGTTGGCTAAAGCGTCACCTTTGGGTTTTTCGCTAAAGTCAATGACTCTACCGGATTGATCGATTTTCATCAAGCCAAAGTCAGAAGCGCGGCGATCGTCGATGGGAATTACAGATAATGTAATATCTGCTCCTGTTTCTCTATGACGCTGGACAAATTCGCGGTAATCCATGCGATAGAGATGATCCCCGGAGAGAATCAGGTATTCTTCGGCGTCCCATTCTTCCAATAGCCAGATATACTGACGCACAGCATCGGCTGTCCCTTGGAACCAGTTGGGGTTTTCTGGGGTTTGCTGTGCTGCCAAAACTTCGACAAAGCCATCGCTGAAGCCACTAAAATTGTAGGCACGAGCAATGTGGCGATTCAAAGAAGCTGAGTTGAATTGTGTCAGGACGTAGATTTTAAATATTTCTGAATTGATGCAGTTGCTGACAGGGATATCAATTAAGCGGTACTTCCCTGCAACTGGTACGGCTGGTTTTGCACGTAGTTTAGTTAACGGATAAAGGCGAGTACCTGCACCACCACCGAGTATTATTGCTAAAACTTTTTTCACAAAATGTCTCCCGACTGCCTTTCAACTCTCACCTTCAGTTTATGACTGTATGTAGCAGCTGGTAAGGGGGGATCGCAGATTCTGAAGCGTGAATTTTACAGAATGCTGGCGGTAATTAATGTCGCTGCCAATAAATACAGCATTAAGATTTATGTATAATTTACTGCCTGCCTAATTTAGGCGATCGCGATCAAGTTTTCACTACTAAGTAGGCAATTATATCTAAACACTCAATTAATTTGCAGATAATCCCATTTTTTCTAAGTAACACATACTTATACGCAAGTATTTTAAGTTGCATATACTATACTTAGTTTAATAGGAATAATTCTCAAGTTTTGGGCAAAATTTTCAGGGAAGAATTTAAGATGGAAGCTGAGTTAACAAGTGCGATCGCCAAATAAATTAAACACTCAATTTTTTGAAATTTAACTTGGTATTAACGAAATTTAATTGCTGTGATAACCTGATCTGCTGTACCCAAGGTTGCGCAGATAACTGGGAAATAGCATTTGCAGACAGAGTAGCTGTAAAAATATTCTTTCCGGGAGTGACATCATTCACCCCGATATTTTCCAAAACAGCAATAGCAGTTGCATCTAACACAGGTTCAGTATGGATAAACACTGTCAAACTCTGTGCATCTGAGTTTTGTACTTGATTGATTGCAGAAGCCAAGGCTGCGTCAAGTTTTTGATAGTTCATAAGCAATTCCTTAAACAGCGTAGCTGGTGATTGTTAACCTAACCTATCACCAACCTATCAAATTTATCGATTTTCATTACCTATCTTCGTATAGACGTAACATCCTGTTGGCTACGTCTAATTGCAGATTTGCTACATCAATCCTATCGGTAGCAACAAGGTAAAATTTTATCTTTTATTCAGAATTGATGCTTGACAAAATATTAAATGTTGCAGATAGGAGGGGAAAAATTATTATTTCTGAAGTTATGTTGCTTTCAGGTTAGTACTGGAAAATCTAATATATTTGTTGCACAATAATTAAAAATTTTTATTTAAACTTAACGTAAATTATTTTTCAAGTAAAGAAACCGAAATTTAGTATCCTAAATAACAATTTAGTGGTTAAATATCAAACTAATATCACAGTTTAAAGCTTGCGCTGGTTAAATTTCTAGGAGCTAGCTGATTCTTCATTGAGAGAAAATTCACAAATATATGAGTAGACTTAACCGACGTAGGTTTTTGATTTACGGTTCCGCAACGATTGGTACCAGTATCTTTCTCAAAGCTTGCGCTAATGAATCTCCCAGCAGTACAAATAGTCCCAGTCCCACTAGTGCAAATAGTCCCAATGCTTCGCCAGTAGCAGCTACAGGCGACAAAATTAAAATCGGGATTTTACACTCCCTAAGTGGCACAATGGCTATTAGCGAAAAAAGCGTTGTTGATGCGGAAAAATTGGCAATTAAGGAAATTAATGCCAAGGGTGGGGTTTTAGGCAAACAAATCGAAGCCATTGTTGAAGATGGTGCTTCTAACTGGGATACTTTCAGAGAGAAAGCCACTAAATTAATCGATCAAGATAAAGTAGCTGTAGTTTTTGGTTGTTGGACTTCAGCTAGTCGCAAGAATGTTAAACCTGTGTTTGAAAGTAAAGACCACATGCTGTGGTATCCCGTACAGTATGAAGGTCAAGAATGTTCTAAGAATATTTTCTACACAGGTGCGGCACCAAATCAACAAATCGAACCTTCTGTAGATTGGCTGTTAAAAAATAAAGGCAAAGAATTCTTTTTAGTCGGCTCAGACTACGTATTCCCTCGGACTGCCAATACCATTATTAAAGCTCAATTAGAAGCTCTTGGTGGCAAAACAGTTGGTGAAGATTATTTACCATTAGGTAACACAGAAGTTACACCAATTGTGACGAAAATTAAGCAACAGTTACCTAATGGCGGGGTAATTTATAACACCTTAAATGGTGATAGTAATGTGGCTTTCTTCAAGCAATTGAAAGGTGCGGGATTAACACCAGATAAATATCCTTCGATGTCAGTAAGTATTGCTGAAGAAGAAGTGAAGGCCATTGGTGTGGAATATCTTAAAGGTCACTATGCTGCGTGGAATTATTTCCAAACAGTCGATACTCCTGCGAATAAGAAATTTGTCGAAGATTTTAAAAAAGAATATGGTGCAGAAAGGGTAACAAATGACCCAATGGAAGCTGCATATATTGCTGTTTATTTGTGGAAGCAAGCAGTAGAAAAAGCGGGTAGTGTTGACTTAGCGAAAGTACGCGCAGCAGCTTATGGTCAAACCATAGATGCGCCAGAAGGAAAAGTGACAGTAAATCCTAATCATCACATCTCCAAAGTTGTGCGCATTGGTCAAGTGCGAGATGATGGTTTGTTTGAAATTGTCTATGCTACGCCTGCACCAGTTGAACCTGTACCTTGGAACCAATTTGTCAAAGAAACCAAGGGATATGCTTGTGATTGGTCTGATCCAGCTAAAGGTGGTAAGTACAAAAAGGCTTAATTAGTCATTGGTCATTGGTCATTAGTCATTGGTCATTGGTCATTGGTGAAAAATTTGACGGAATTGGCTGATCTCATATATCTTTATTCCCCATAAATTTCTATAAAAACTCTACGCAACCAACAATTGTACAGACGCGATTCATCGCGTCTCTAATGACTCAGCGATTAATCGCGTCTCTGACTAATGACTCATTTATCAACAAAAAGCTGATAGCTGGGGAATCAAAATGTTAACAGGTTTTTTAGATGCTGTATTTAATGGGATCAGCATCGGTTCTGTGTTATTAATTGCTGCTTTGGGATTAGCCATTATCTTTGGCTTGATGGGCGTAATTAATATGGCGCATGGTGAATTGATGATGTTTGGGGCTTATACAACCTTTGTGGTGCAAAATGGTTGTAAGCAATTAGGCGGCTTTTGGTGGGAAATTTATATATTTTTGGCGTTAATTATCGCTTTCTTTTTCACAGCATTTATCGGCTTAATTTTAGAAAGGGGCGTGATTCGTTATCTCTATGGTAGACCCCTGGAAACTTTACTCGCAACTTGGGGAGTAAGTTTAATATTTCAGCAGTTTGTCCGCAGTGTAAATTGGGTTGTAATTATTGGCTTAGTTTTGTTTTCAGGATTATTTTTTGGGGGTTTATGGTTTTTAAATTCCCGCACCAATTTAGAGAGAGTGCATAACTGGGTTGTTGGCGTTATTTTCTTGCTATCTTTGGGTGTGACAGTCACCACAGGTAAGATATTAAGTCAAACCTATAAGTTAGCGGTAACACAACCTTGGTTTGGCGCACAAAATGTAGATGTAACTGCTCCGAAATGGTTACAAACTGGTATATCTGTAGGTGGTGTACAATTACCATTTGCTAGATTATTTATTATCAGTTTAACAATAATTTGTGTCGCTGGAATTTATTTGTTTTTACAGCGTTCTAGTTGGGGATTAAGAATTAGGGCGGTTACCCAAAATCGCAGTATGAGTGCTTGTTTAGGTATCCCCACTCAAAAAGTTGATGCAATTACCTTTGCGTTGGGTTCTGGGTTGGCTGGTGTAGCTGGATGTGCAATTAGTTTGCTAGGTTCTGTAGGGCCAAATACCGGACAAAATTATATTATCGACACCTTTATGGTTGTGGTTGTCGGTGGTGTGGGGAATTTAGCTGGTACTATTGTGGCGGCTTTAGGAATTGGTACAGTTAACTTTTTAATTGGTTCAGGAACCTTGGCTTTATTATTTGCACCAGTGAAACCTTTAGCAGATTTGTTGAACTTTTTTGCGACTACAAGTATGGCAAAAGTGATGGTATTCGCACTGATTATTATATTTTTACAGTGGAAGCCAGCAGGAATTTTTCCCCAAAAAGGTCGGACTGTTGATGTTTAACCTTAAGTATTTCACAATCTTGCTTCAAAATCAGAGGGCGCAAAGATGAAGAAGGGAGGACGGTTAATCTTAATTGAAGTTGGGGTGGTGGTAGCGATCGCACTCATTCTCATCTTAATTATGCCAGCAGTGTTGTCAGAGTTTCGCTTAAATTTGCTGGGGCGATTTTTATCCCTGGCGATTGTGGCTTTAGGTATTGACTTGATTTGGGGCTATACTGGGTTACTCAGTTTAGGTCATGGTATATTCTTTGGTTTGGGTGGATATGCGATCGCCATGTACCTGAAACTGCAAATTCCATCGGGTGACTTACCTGATTTCATGGAATTATACGGTGTCACGGATCTTCCCTGGTTTTGGAAACCTTTTTATTCTTTCCCTTTCGCAGTCACAGCTGTAGTCATCATTCCCGGTTTACTGGCTGGGTTACTGGGGTATTTAGTATTTCGCAATCGCATCAAGGGTGTTTATTTTTCTATTCTTACCCAAGCGGCAATTATTGTCTTCTTTAACTTTTTTAACGGACAGCAACAATTTTTTAATGGTACAAACGGGCTGATAGATTTTACAACTTTATTTGGTGCAACTGTCAGCGATGCCAAAACCAAATATATTTTCTACATCCTTACAGTATTATTTCTCGCTGCGACATACGGCGTTTGTCGCTGGTTAACTAGCGGACGTTTTGGGAGACTGTTAATCGCCATTCGCGACGATGAAAGTCGGGTGAGATTTTCCGGTTATAACCCTACAGATTTTAAAACATTAGTCTTTGCCGTGTCCGGTGCGATCGCTGGGATTGCAGGAGCATTTTACACCCTACAAAGTGGTTCTGTATCCCCCAGAGCAATGGATATTGCTTTTTCGATTGAAATGGTGATTTGGGTAGCAGTTGGGGGACGCGCAACATTAATTGGCGCAGTTTTAGGAACTTTATTAGTTAATTATGCCCGTGCTTTTTTAAGCGAACAATTCGCGGAAATTTGGCTATTTTTCCAAGGCGCACTCTTTTTAATCGTCGTCACAGTTTTACCTGACGGACTAGTTGGCTGGTTCCGCAGTCAAAACTTTGCTATTTTCAAACGCCCTCAAGAAATTTCTACCTATCCCAGCTTAGAAGAAGATCCGGAAGTACAAAATGAACGCCAAAATCTTGGAAACTGAAAACGTTACTGTTAGTTTTGACGGTTTTAAAGCTCTCAACCAATTAAATTTTAATATGGATATGGGCGAATTACGAGTAGTAATTGGCCCTAATGGTGCGGGTAAAACTACATTTTTGGATGTAATTACTGGGAAAGTTCAACCAACTATCGGCAGAGTTTTATTTAAAGGTAAAAATCTCCGTTCTCTACCAGAATATGAAATTGCACGGCGAGGTATTGGGCGGAAATTCCAAACACCGAGAGTTTATCTTAATCTTACGCCCAGGGAAAATTTAGAAATTACCAGTAACCGCAAGAAAAATGTATTTTCTACATTATTGGGGCGTTCTCCAGTTACTGAGCAAAATAGCGTCAAAGGTTTATTAGAAACCATTGGCTTAACTGCTAAAGCTGACATTCCCGCCGCTTTATTATCCCACGGCGAAAAGCAACGGTTAGAAATTGGGATGTTAGTGGGACAGTCACCAGATTTATTACTGGTTGATGAACCGGTTGCAGGTTTAACCGATGAAGAAACCTATAACATTGGCGAATTACTTTTAACATTAGCGCAGAGTCATTCAATTTTAGTAATTGAACATGACATGGAATTTGTCCGCCAAATTGCGAAAAAAGTCACAGTATTACATGAGGGTTCCGTACTCTGCGAAGGTAACTTTGAAGAAGTGCAAAATGACCCACGAGTGGTAGAAGTTTATTTAGGACAACAACAAGAGTAGTGAAATGTTGATGGTTAACTGTTGACTGTTGACTGTTGACTGTTGACTGTTGACAAATGCCCAATGCCCAATGCCCAATGCCCAATGCCCAATGACTAATATGCTAAATATTTCTAACCTGAACGTTTACTATGGTGAAAGCCATATTCTCCGCAATGTAGATTTGCATGTTCCTAATGGACAAATGGTATGTCTCATTGGGCGTAATGGTGTCGGGAAAACAACATTACTTAAAAGTATTATGGGTTTGCTGAAACCCCGCAGTGGCACAATTAATTTAGCTGGAAATTTAATTAACTCGAAAACTCCCGACCAAAGGGCGAAGTTAGGAATAGGTTATGTACCCCAAGGACGAGATATTATTCCTCGGTTGACGGTGAAAGAAAATCTGATTTTGGGATTAGAAGCGAGACAAAAACAACTGAAAAAACCGGAGATTCCCGAAGAGATTTTTAGCTTATTTCCAGTTTTAAAAACCATGTTGGCGCGGATGGGTGGCGATTTAAGTGGGGGACAACAGCAACAATTAGCGATCGCGCGTGCTTTAATGGGACAGCCTCAATTATTAGTGTTAGACGAACCCACCGAAGGTATTCAACCCTCCATCATCTTGGAAATTGAAGCTGCTGTTCGTCGGATTATTGAAAATACCGGGATTTCTGTATTATTGGTAGAGCAGCACTTACACTTTGTGCGTCAAGCCGATTATTATTACGCCATGCAAAAAGGTGCTATTGTCGCTTCAGGTTCAACTGATGAATTGAGTCAAGATGTAATTCAAAGATTTTTAGCGGTGTAATTATGACCAGAGTAAACCTAGACTTACCCGAAGAAGTATTTTCAGCGCGTCGTCTTCCTCCGGATGATTTCGTGCGTGATATGCGGCTGGCTGCTGCTATTTACTGGTATCAAAAGGGTGAAGTTTCCCAGGAAAAAGCTGCTCAAATTGCAGGTTTAAATCGCCGTGACTTTCTTGCAGCCCTTGCCCGCGAACAAGTAGATGTGTTTATTGTAGACTTTGATGACTTGCAACAAGAATTAAACCGTGGCTGAACGTCCCGCAATTAATACCTCCCCATTGATTTTTTTGACTAAGGGTGGCTTTCTCTACCTATTACAGATAGTTAGTCCAGAAATAATTGTCCCGCAAGCTGTCGCTACAGAAATTCAAGCATATGGACAGACAGACGTAACTGCAATGGCGCTGGCTGCTACTTCCTGGCTGATAGAGGTTGTTACACCTACTGTCCCAGCAATTATTCAAAGTTGGGATTTAGGTCCTGGTGAATCTGCTGTATTAACGTGGGGTTATGTAAATAATAGCACTGAGGTAATTTTGGATGACTTAGCCGCCCGCCGTTGTGCAGCAGCTTTGGGAATTCCAGTACGGGGAACTTTAGGTATAGTTATTACTGCTAAACAACGAGGTGTAATTCCAGCAGCCCGTCCGGTTTTAGAACAACTGCGCTTGTGCGGAATGTATTTGTCGGACAAAGTAATGAATCGAGCATTAGCATTAGTAGGAGAATAATCACAAATATTTATCTTCCCTGTCCTTTTTGTCCTCCTTGTTCCTTTTGTTCGCATCTCAAATAGGATTGCTAGACTACCAACCTAAATAACCAAATTTCAATAATAACCAGAGAAAATTTATCAATAAAAAACAGATTACTCCCAATCCGGCGATCGCGCCCAATATAAATGCTACTGTGGTTTTAATTCGCTGATTTTTATGGCGATAAAATCTTGGCGCATAAAAAAAGACCGATTCCGCCACATTAAAACCACTGAATATTGAGAAGAACCAAAATAAACCTAGCAAGAAAGATCCATTGACTTCGTGATCATCAAAGATTCGCAAAGTCGGCAATGGTTTAATTGAATGCTTGATGTATCCTATTTGTATTGGCGTTAATTCTAAGCCTTCAATAAAAATACCGTCGAGTGCTGATGCTTGGAACCATATACAGGTAGGTGTTTGTTTGCCAAATCTGGCTCGACAATCCAGGGAAGGAGGTAGAATTTCTTCGACTATCAATGTTTGATGGTCGATGGGAATCTTGCAGTATAGGGTTTGTGTTAACTGACAATGTAGCAAATGTCTAGGAACTGCTATTGATTGTTCATCTGTGGTGGCAATAGATAATTCAAAATATGGACTTGGGGAGCGATCGCCTATAATTAACATTGTCAGCAGAAACGCGATCGCTAAATTGAAAATCAAGCGTTGTCTGCGATGCATTACAAATTGTGAAAGTAATTGACAATGCTTTCTTCAACTTTGATCGCAGGTAAAAATAACTGGTACTCCCATCCTTCCCCAGGGGTAAGATCTTTTTTAGCAATGTAGTCTTGTCTTGCTCCAGCTTTACCTTCCGCACTTGGGTAATTTTCTACAGCGTGAAAGACGGACATTCTTGCATAAGCGTAGCCCAGTGAATACAAGCACAACACACCGAGTAAAGTAGGAAGTAATTTGCTTACCTTTTGCATAATCATCGATAGAAGTCGGGGAAACGTTTCTTTCTTTATAACTACAACTCCAGACGATGATTTTACTGATTAGATCCCCGATTTCTGCAAAAATTCGGGGATCTAGAGTGAATTTTAACTACAAATTACCAACATTAATCAAACCAAAACCCCATTTACTATCAAAAGTTCCTGGAGGTTTACCAGGAATTGAGCTATTTTTGCGCAGTAAATCTTTGACTGTTGCTGGGTCAAGATTGGGGTCGCGTTGTAATAATAATGCTACAACACCTGTAACAAATGGTGTCGCCATACTTGTACCAGCCATGACGACAAATTTAGAATTAATCATCATCGAGCGATCGCTCTCGGCATTAGACGACAATGCAGAAGCTATCATCGCCCCTGGTGCGGCTATATCTGGTTTTTGTCCATCATTCCGCAATGGCCCTTCACTGCTGAACTCCGAGATAGTATCTAACTCTAAGCCCATATCGCGGACTTGACCATCAATATCTGTATACTCAACTTTTGTCGTGTAAGCTGCAACTGTAATCGCACTGCTAGCTGCCCCAGGTGAGCCAATTTTTACACTATCTTTAACGCTTTTACCTGTAAAAAATACTGAAGAATGATCGTCCAACGTCCACACATCCAAGCGGGTATCACTGTTACTAGTATTGCGCACCCTTAACTGCCAAACCCCACCCATCACAGGGGAACGGCCGTTACCGCGAATTTGCACAAAGAAATTGTGGTCGCCATTACCTTTATCTGGTGATGGTGTGACAATTTCTACCTGTGAATCTGGTAATTGATACTTCTGGGTAGGATTGTCATCAGTAATAATTTTTTGGTAGGGAGTGACGAAACCATTCGGACTGCGCACTGAGATTTCTAACTCGCTATCAGCATCATACCAACCGTTTAACCAGACAATACCGACTTGATTTAAGGGCACATTAAAGCGCATACCCCGTGATTTTTGTGCAGGTATGTTTGCTTGACCATGTATATTATCGTTTCCTTCGTTACCTGCGGCACAGCAAACAATTTTACCCGGCCCGGTTTCCGCATCAATAATCCGCGATAGGGAGTCACTACCATCATGAGCATCAGCATGTCCGCCCAAACTCATATTTAATACTATTGGTCGTCCTAATTCTGTGGCTACGCGGAAAACGTAACGCACTGCATCAGCAATATGAGCATCCTGTAAATCAGACTTAACAATAATTAATTCTGCTTCTGGTGCTACCCCTGGATAAGTTTCATCTGCACCCGCAGCAATACCCGCCACATGGGTACCATGACCGTTAGTATCTTGGGATACAGTCATTTGTTCGCCGCTAAATTCTGCACCATAGTCGCCTTCTTTAACTCCCGGCCCTGGGAGCGTCTGATCCCAAATACGCAAAATCCGGCCAGCAAAAGCGGGGTGTTTGGGGTCAATACCGCTATCAATAACGCCAATCAAGACTCCCTTGCCAGTCAATCCCGTTTTGCTTTTAAAATCAGGTAATTTCACCTTACCAGGAGCCACATCCATCCGCAGATGGAGTTTGCGCGATGGTTTGATGCGTTGAATCACATCTTCTTCTGATAGCGCATCTAAAGCTTGTATGGGTAAAAAAGCCGTGCGGACACTACCAGAACTTTGATTGATGCGAATCCCATACTGTTCTAAATGACTCAAATCTGCATCAGGTTCGCAGTAGAGAAACACAATACTCTTAGTCGGCTTAACAGCACTTTTGGGAGCAATTATACCAAGCGATCGCCTGTGAGTAGTTAAAGCCTGCTCTCCTTCATTTTGATAATCTTCATACGCCAACAGCAAACCGGGAGATAGTTTATCGTGTCTCATAAGTCTTACCATCTTCTATGTAATTTTCCTTAATTAGATAACTGATTTGAGTAGTCTTAGATGTTTTAGCATAAATACGAAAAATGTCATTATTAGCAGATCGAGGGATTTGCAGCTAAACTTTTGTATTGATCCAATGCCTAATTCCCAAATTACAGATAAATCTCTAGAGAGAAAAATAAAGAATTATTAATTGGTCAATAGTCAATGGTCAATGGTCAATGGTCAATGGTCAATAATAAATTCTATGGACTGTTGACGGTTGACTATGGACTTTTGACCAAAAGAATCAATGATCTACCACAGGTGGGAACCATAAAGAAGCTATGATTTGCAACGATCGCTCCTGTAGGTATAAATAGAGTAATCAATGCAAATTCAAACACCAGACTGGGTAAAACACGCTGTATTCTACCAAATATTTCCCGATCGCTTTGCCAGAAGCAAGCAACCCCGCAAACGATTATTACATGAAGCTCGTTGGGAAGATTGGGAAGCAATGCCTTCACTACAAGGTTACAAAGGCGGTGATTTATGGGGTGTAATGGAGGGTTTGGACTATATCCAAAATTTAGGAATTAACGCTATCTACTTCACACCCATCTTTCAATCGGCTAGTAATCACCGCTATCATACCCACGATTATTATCAGGTCGATCCACTGTTGGGGGGTAACGAAGCCTTTAAAGAATTGCTAGACGCAGCCCACGAACGCAATATTAAAGTTGTCTTGGATGGTGTATTTAATCACTCCAGTCGCGGCTTTTTCTTTTTCCATGATGTATTGGAAAATGGCCCTCATTCCCCTTGGGTGAATTGGTTTAAAGTTGAAGGCTGGCCGCTTTCTGCTTATAATGGCGATTTTCCGGCTAATTATGTAGGTTGGGCGGGAAATCGGGCTTTACCTGTATTTAACCACGATAACCCCGAAGTTAAAGAATATATCATGGAAATTGCCGAATATTGGATGAAATTCGGCATTGATGGTTGGCGGTTAGATGTTCCATTTGAAATTAAAACCCCTGGCTTTTGGCAAGAATTTCGTCAGCGCGTCAAGGCGATTAATCCCGAAGCTTATATTGTGGGCGAAGTTTGGGGAGATTCTCGCGAATGGCTAGATGGTACGCAATTTGACGGCGTGATGAATTATCTGTTTGCCGGGCCGACCATTGCTTTTGCCGCAGGCGATCGCGTAGTCTTAGAACAAGTGCAAAGCCGCGACTATAAACCCTATCCCCCCTTATTCGCTGCGGAATACGCCGCCAAAATTCAAGAAGTACTAGAACTTTACCCTTGGGAAATTCAGCTAACCCAATTAAACTTACTCGCCAGTCATGACACCGCCAGATTAATGACTATTTCTGGAGGCGATAAAGCCAGTGTTGAATTAGCAACATTACTCTTACTCACCTTCCCAGGTGCCCCTAGCGTCTACTATGGTGATGAAGTCGGCTTACCTGGCGCGATAGATCCCGATTCTCGCCGTGGTTTTCCCTTAGAAGCAACCTGGGATAAAGAAATCCTTGATACTCATCGTCAATTAATTGCCATCCGTAATAGTTACCCAGCATTGCGCATAGGAGATTATCAAGTGCTTTATGCCCAAGGTACACTATACGTGTTTGCTAGAACCTTAGGAACTGAGGAATTAATTATTGCTGTAAATGCAGGTACAGCACCAACAAAAGCAGAGATTCCCATTAGCAACTTACAGACTCAACCCAACAAACTTTTATATGGCAATGCCGAAGTAGAATGGCAAGATGCAGGAGAAAATCAGCAACTTTCCATATCTCTTGATGCCCGTGTTGGTTGCATCTTAGGTGTAGGTTAATCCCATAAATTTCTCTTGCTCTTTTCTTTCTTCCTTCGTGTACTTCGCGTCTTTGCGGTTCGTTCTCTGATCCTTAAACATCAATGCGATAGACAACTAGAAAATAACCCAACAATCGCGTAAGGGCGGGGAAACCCCGCCCCTACGATTGAAAATAAAAATAAGGGCACAAATATAATTTATAATTGTGCCCTTATATTGATTCTGTATTCAACTAAAAAACACTGATTTATCTGTCCACAGAACCCATAATTACATCGATACTACCGAGAATTACCACAATGTCTGCTACTTTCATGCCACGTAATAAATGGGGCAGAATTTGCAGATTATTGAAATCGGCGGCGCGAATCTTCCAGCGTGCGGGGAAGACATTATCATCACCCACTAAATAAATACCTAATTCACCTTTACCGCTTTCGACACGAGCGTAAATTTCACCTTTAGGAATCTTAAAAGAAGGAGAAACTTTTTTACCAATATATTGATAATCAAAAGCATCCCATTCTGATTTTTTCCCAGCAGCTAAACGCTTCGCTTCTAAGTTCTCATAAGGGCCGCCAGGAAGTCCTTTAATTGCTTGGCGAATAATCTTCACAGATTCGCGCATTTCCCGCATCCGCACCAAATAACGCGCAAAGCAATCACCGGCAGTTTCCCACTGTACATCCCAGTCAAAGTCATCGTAGCATTCATAGTGGTCAACTTTGCGCAAGTCCCACTTCACCCCAGAAGCCCGTAACATAGGGCCAGAAAGTCCCCAGTTAATTGCTTCCTCGCGGGTGATTGTGCCAATACCTTCAACCCGACGGCGGAAAATGGGGTTATTGGTAACTAACTTTTCGTACTCGTCTATTTTAGGTAGCAAGTAATCGCAGAATTCTGAGCATTTATCTACCCAACCGTAAGGTAAATCAACTGCTACACCACCAACACGGAAGTAATTGTTATTTACCATCCGGTAACCAGTAGCCGCTTCCCATAAATCGTAAATCATCTCCCGTTCGCGGAACTGGTAGAAGAAGGGAGTTTGTGCGCCTACGTCAGCCAGGAATGGCCCGAACCACAACAGGTGGTTGGCGATGCGGTTCAATTCCAGCATAATAACGCGGATGTAGCTGGCGCGTTTGGGTACGGCAACACCTGCCAATTTTTCTGGGGCGTTGACAGTAACGGCTTCATTGAACATCCCTGCTGCGTAGTCCCACCGACTCACGTAGGGGACATACATAATCGTCGTGCGGTTTTCCGCAATTTTTTCCATTCCCCGGTGCAGGTAGCCAATTACTGGTTCACAATCAATGACATCCTCGCCATCCAGGGTAACAATTAACCGCAGAACCCCGTGCATTGAGGGATGGTGCGGGCCCATATTGAGCACCATAGGTTCAGTGCGGGTTTCTATTCTGGCCATAGATTATGTGTTCTCCCGTTCATGAAAATTTAGACTTGGATCGCGTAGATGCCAACCAGACCCCATTTATCGTGTCTGCCACAATCAGACTCTTCAGGGTAATGGGTTAGGTTGGAGAGAAGATGGCAGCCGAGGGATTTTGGTTGATGTTTAATTTTGTTGCACTTCTTCAATTATTATATGGAATACGCAATGCCTAACACCGATTGTCCCGAATTTGCCCGCCTACTGTTGATGGGGCACTCAGCTAGCAATTTATCTAAGTTTGTGCTTGATCGAGTTTTCCCCGTCCTTAAGGATACAGCTGGCGAGTAGTAACGTAGGGTGTGTTGTCGCGCAGCGCAACGCACCTTGAATTTGAGACGGTGCCTTAGCCTACGGCATAACACACCCTACGAAAAATTTATATTTTATTTATATAAATTAAATTTATTTTGCAACCTTTTGGAATTGCTATGCATAGTTTCTGACAGTCATCCATTCCAATTCAAGTGGGAGCATCCCAATTTTGACGCAATACCCTAGAAGGGTATTGCTATACCAACAAAGCCTGCCTTCGCAGGCTATCAAACTTTTTAGCCTGCGAAGGCAGGCTTCGTATTTCTAGCCCCACCCCTTATAGGGTGAGGGCGTTTTTGCACATTTGGGATGCTCCCAATTCAAGTTGCTATTAATCGCTGTTGTATAGCAAACATTATTGATAATTTTGATTAATTTCAATTATTAAAATATAAAAATTATTATTTTTTTGTTGATATTACTATAGTAAATATTATTTACCCTAGTCGCTAGATATTTGGTCTACTAAAACCAACAATGGTTGTGAAGAATTAATACAATTATCGATATCCTATACTATAAGAAATAGTATCTTTAGAATAAGTAATTCAATCAATATCAAAGATACAACCTGAGTAGGGGAGACAAAAACAAAAACACTTTTGTAAACAAAAGTTGTTTTCATATTTAGTGCTGAAAGGCGGTTTGCCGAAAACATTCCATCTTAAATTGTCGTAAGTGGCGTGCGCATGGCGTGCCGCAATTAATTTCAGCGTAATTTTGAGGTTGGTGCAAGATCTAAACCTCGCGTTAAAAGCGATCGCTCCTAGCAACTAGATAAAATTATTCCCAACTTTTAGCGATCGCATAATTCAATTCCACATTAAATTGCATACAGCCGAATTAGGGCATGGGGCATTGGGCATTGGGCATTGGGCATTGGGCATTTTTCATAGACGCGATGAATCGCGTCTCTACAATGTCTCCCTTGTCTCCCTTGTCTCCCTTCTCAACAACTGGGAACACTGCATAAATCAATAGGAGAACGCCAATGAAGATTGGTATTCCAAAAGAAGTTTATCCTGGCGAACAGCGTGTAGCCGCTACGCCAGATACAGCCAAACGCTTGCAAAAGCTGGGTTTTGATGTATTAGTAGAAAGAAATGCTGGCTGCGGCGCAAACTTTAATGATGATGCTTACACCGCAGCACAATGTCAGATTGTCCCAGATGCAGCAACTTTATGGACAGAAGCAGATATTGTCCTCAAGGTGCGCCCACCGCAATTGCACCCAGATGCATGTAAACATGAAGTCGATTTACTCCATCAGGGAAGCACGTTAATTAGTTTTATTTGGCCTGCCCAAAATGGCGATTTATTGCAAAAATTAGTATCGCGTCAAGTTACAGTCTTGGCGATGGATGCCATTCCCCGCATCAGTAGGGCGCAAAAGCTAGATGCTTTAAGTTCAATGGCAAATTTGGCAGGGTATCGAGCAGTAATTGAAGCAGCTAACCACTTTGGGCGCTTCTTTAACGGGCAAATTACCGCCGCCGGCAAAGTACCACCAGCCAAGATAATGATTATTGGTGTAGGCGTTGCGGGATTAGCCGCCATTGGTACAGCTAAAGGATTAGGCGCAATTGTGCGCGCTTTTGATACTCGCTTAGTAGTCAAAGAACAGGTAGAAAGTCTTGGAGCAGAATTTCTCGAACTCAACTTTGCTGAAGATGGAACTGGTGAAGGCGGTTACGCCAAGGTGATGAGCGACGAATTCATCAAGGCGGAGATGGCGCTGTTTGCCGAGCAAGCGAAAGAAGTTGATATTATCATCACTACAGCCTTGATTCCTGGGAAAAAAGCACCAGTGCTAATTACGCAGGAAATGGTTGAAAGTATGAAAGAAGGTTCGGTAATTGTTGATTTAGCAGCCGAGCAAGGTGGGAATTGTGCCTGTACTCATCCCGGTGAAGTTTACCGTCACAAGGGAGTAACCATAGTTGGTTTAACAGATTTGCCTAGCCGCATGGCACAACAAGCCAGTCAACTTTACGGTACAAATCTTTACCATCTCCTGGAAGACATGGGAGGAGCAAAGAATTTTCAAGTCAATCTCGAAGATGAAGTCATTAGAGGCGCTTTAGTCGTTCATAGTGGCGAAATCACTTATCCACCGCCAAAAGTAGAGAAAAAAGTAGAGGTAACAGCAACCAAAAGTAGCAAAAGTGAAGATAAAGTCAAAGAGCCGATTCCAGTCTTAGCAACTGCGCCAGCTTCTCCAGTTCCCAGTAAAGCCAAAAGCGAGAGTAATGTAATTTGGCTGTTGTTGGTTGGTGTCGCCTTACTGGGTATCGGTATAAGTGCGCCGCCAGAATTTTTATCTCATTTCATAGTCTTTGTTCTGGCTTGCTTTATTGGCTGGCAAGTGATTTGGAATGTCAAACCAGCATTGCATACACCACTAATGAGCGTGACTAACGCCATTAGCGGCATCATTATTCTCGGCGGGATGCTGCAAATATCGGGAACATCCAACTTATCTACAACAATTCTGGGAGCGATCGCAATTCTTGTCGGCACAATTAACATTTCCGGCGGTTTCCTAGTCACCCAAAGAATGCTCAAAATGTTCCAAAGGTAGAAGATTTATGTCAAATAATTTACTGACAGTAGCCTATATTGTCGCTAGCGCCTTATTCATTCTCAGCCTTGGGGGACTATCCGATCAAGAAACTGCACGCAAAGGCAATGTTTATGGCATCGTAGGAATGCTGATTGCTTTTGTAGCCACTGCCCTATCTCTAGATATCAATGCTTACGGTATCTTGGCTACAGTTGTTATCCCCGGAGCAGTTATAGGGGCAATTGTCGCTTCGCGGGTAGCGATGACTTCTATGCCAGAATTAGTAGCAATTCTGCATAGTTTTGTCGGTGCAGCCGCAGTTCTCGTTGGCATTGCTAATTATCTCCAAGAAACGCCACTGAATCCTGGAGAGTCCACAATCCACCAAATAGAAATATTTATTGGTGTATTTATTGGTGCAGTCACCTTTACTGGTTCAATCGTTGCCTTTGGTAAACTTAGAGGTATCATCAGCAGCAAACCCTTACTATTACCAGCAAGGCATTTATTAAACTTAGCTATGCTTGCGGCTGTAATCTGGCTTGGTAGTCAATTTCTCGGTGCAGAAGTAACAATCGGATTGCAACCTTTATTAATTATGTCTGCAATTGCCGCAGTCTTAGGCGTTCATCTCGTCATGGCAATTGGTGGCGCGGATATGCCGGTAGTAATTTCCATGCTCAACAGCTACTCTGGATGGGCGGCGGCGGCGGCTGGTTTCATGTTATCTAACGACTTACTGATTATTACCGGTGCATTAGTCGGTAGTAGCGGGGCAATCCTTAGCTACATCATGTGCAAAGCCATGAACCGTTCCTTTATCAGCGTCATTTTAGGCGGCTTTGGCGCGCAGACAAGTAGCGCAACTATGGCAGATGGCGTACAACCAGAAGGTAAAGTTAACTCAGCGACAGTAGAAGACACAGTAGAAATTCTTTGCCGTGCCAAGAGTGTGATCATTGTTCCTGGCTACGGTATGGCGGTAGCCCAAGCACAACATGGCGTCTCTGAAATTGTCAAACGATTGCGCGATCGCCGAATTAAAGTGCGTTTCGGTATTCATCCCGTAGCTGGACGTATGCCAGGACACATGAACGTTTTGTTAGCAGAAGCGAAAGTTCCTTATGATATCGTCTTAGAGATGGACGAAATTAATGAGGATTTTACGGAAACAGATGTAGTTTTAGTCATTGGTGCTAACGACACCGTTAACCCTAGCGCCTTAGAAAATCCCAATAGCCCCATTGCAGGAATGCCTGTACTCGAAGTTTGGAAAGCTGGTACAGTCATTGTGATGAAACGCAGTATGGCAAGCGGCTATGCTGGAGTAGAAAACCCGCTATTTTATAAGCCAAATACCCTGATGTTGTTTGGCGATGCGAAAAAAAATATTGATGCAACAGTCAGCAAACTTAGCGAATTAAGCGAGGAAAGCAGCAATATTAATCTAGTAGCGAAAGCAGTATTTTCCACATAAGCATTGTTAGTGAGAATACTTGCGCTGATGCCGCAATACCGCCGTCACCCTCAAGGGTGCGGCTAATCGAACAAAGCCTGCAAACGCAGGCTAATTTTTTTAGCCCACGCAGGTGGGCTTTGTATTAATAGCCCCAGGCTTCAGCCTGCGGGCGATATATCGGGTATGCGATTGTATAAAATGCGTAGGCGATCGCACCTCAACTGATTTGTTCAATTGCCGCAAGTTAAAATTGTATATAGTTATTTTTCCTCAGCCTAGATGAGCATAGCAGAACTATTCCCCACCTTGCGAAATCTGTCTCGTGCAGAAAAATTACAAGTCATGCAGTTTTTAGTTCAAGAACTAGCAAATGAAGAATCATTGTCACTACAACCAGGAGCCACTTATAATGTCTGGTCTCCATTTAACTCTCATGATGCTGCTTTGAAGCTAGGCGCACTACTAGAAGAAGACAGACAAGCAAGTGATGGTTAAAGCTCAAAGGTTTCCCTTCATTGAAGCACGCGATGCATTTGGCGATATTGATGCAGTACCACAATTACCTTTGACATTGGCTTACCGCAATTCAATTCTAGAAGTTAGCGGACTGCTAGATACAGGAGCAAGCATTAACGTTTTACCATATTCCTTAGGTATTCAACTAGGAGCTGTTTGGGAAGAATTGAATACTTCCGTGCAACTCGCTGGAAATTTAGCACCCGTTGAAGCTAAAGGATTAGTTTTATCAGCGCAAATTGGTAATTTTTCACCTGTGCGATTGGTATTTGCATGGAGTCTTACAGATAATGTGCCATTGCTGTTAGGGCGGATGAACTTTTTTCTAGAATTTGATGTTTGCTTTTACCGTTCTCAAATGGCATTTGAACTGCGTCCCAAGTCATAAGCTGAGGATATTCAATTTGTAATGCGTAAACCCGCAGCAAGCAGCTTGTCTTAGACATCGCACTGCCTTGTTATATTAATGCATCGGTCTGCGATCGCATTACATCGAGTGACAATGCGATTGCATCGAGTGACAACGTTATAGCTGTAGTCACATAGGTTAAACACCTGGAAAGCGTGAATGCTAAGAATCGCAATAGTTTTACCCGATCCTGAATCGCAAAATCTCAAAGCGCGTAGACATCCCCAAAAAGCGAAGATGTAGCATTTTTTCCACATCAGTTAAGATAATGTGCATCAATCTTCTTTCTTTTTACCCTTTTGCTGGGAATTATGACGCAGGATGAGTTATTGCTACTGATAGAGCGCGCGGCGGCTGAGGGTTGGCGAGAGTTAGACTTGTCGGGGCAAGAGTTGACTGAGTTACCTGGGGAAATTGGTAAGTTGCAGCAGCTTGAGTCTTTGATTTTGGGAAAGAAGGTTGAAGGTGATGAAGAAGTGGGAAACCGCTATCTCGAAAAGGTTTCAGGCAACAATTTAAAAACGCTTCCACTCGAACTATTGGGTTTGCCTAATTTGCGTAAGTTGGATATTAGTGGCAATCCTTTAGAGAGCATTCCCGATGTGGTAACGCAAATACTACATTTAGAGGAACTTATCTTAATTAGAGTAGGGCTAACCGAGATACCAGAGGCGCTGGCAAAATTAACCAATCTCACCCAGCTTCACCTCAGTGGCAACCTAATAACCAAGATACCAGAGGCGCTGGCAAAATTAACCAATCTCACCCAGCTTCACCTTGGTGACAACCAAATAACTAAGGTACCAAAGGCGCTGGCACAATTAACTAATCTCACCCAGCTTGTTCTCAGTTACAACCCAATAACCAAGATACCAGAGGCGCTGGCAAAATTAACCAATCTCACCCAGCTTGTTCTCAGTTACAACCCAATAACCGAGATACCAGAGGCGCTGGCACAATTAACCAATCTCACCCAGCTTCACCTCAGTCGCAACCTAATAACCAAGATACCAGAGGCGCTGGCACAATTAACCAATCTCACCCAGCTTCACCTCAGTCGCAACCAAATAACCGAGATACCAGAGGCGCTGGCACAATTAACCAATCTCACCCAGCTTCACCTCAGTCGCAACCAAATAACCAAGATACCAGAGGCGTTGGCAAAATTAACTAATTTCACCCAGCTTGACCTCAGTGGCAACCAAATAACCGAGATACCAGAGGCGCTGGCACAATTAACCAATCTCACCCAGCTTCACCTGAATTACAACCAAATAACCGAGATACCAGAGGCGCTGGCACAATTAACCAATCTCACCCAGCTTCACCTCAGTGGCAACGAAATAACCGAGATACCAGAGGCGCTGGCACAATTAACCAATCTCACCCAGCTTGACCTCAGTGTCAACGAAATAACCGAGATACCAGAGGCGCTGGCACAATTAACCAATCTCACCCAGCTTGACCTCCGTGGCAACGAAATAACCGAGATACCAGAGGCGCTGGCACAATTAACCAATCTCACCCAGCTTGACCTTAGTTACAACGAAATAACCGAGATACCAGAGGCGCTGGCACAATTAACCAATCTCACCCAGCTTGACCTCAGTGGCAACCAAATAACCAATATTCCATTAGAAATTCTTAATTCAAAAGATACAAAAAAGATTTTGAATTACTTGCGGCAAATTAGCATAAGTGAAACTCGACCATTACACGAAGCCAAACTCTTGCTTGTCGGACAAGGTAGCGTCGGCAAAACATCTCTCATCGAGCGTCTAATCCGCAATAAATATGATAAAAATCAACCCCAAACCGACGGACTCAATGTCCAAACTTGGAACGTGCAGGTCAATAGCAAAGACATTCGCCTCAATGTTTGGGACTTTGGCGGACAAGAAATTTATCATGCCACCCATCAGTTTTTTCTGACTAAGCGCAGCCTCTATCTCCTAGTCTGTAATTGTCGCACCAGCGAAGAAGAAAACCGCATCGAATATTGGCTGAAACTAATTGAAAGCTTCGGCGGACAGTCCCCCGTGATTATCGTTGGCAACAAAAAAGACGAACAACCCCTCGACATCAACCGCAAAGCACTACGCGAAAAATATCCTAATATCCAAGTCATTATCGAAACTTCTTGCCAAGACAATATCGGCATTGATGAACTTCGCACCGCCATTTTGCAGCAAATCGCCAACCTCAAAGAAGTTTACGACCTTTTACCTCTCTCATGGTTTGAGGTCAAACAGCAACTTGAATCCATGCCTCAAGACTTCATCACCTACAGTAACTATATCGGCATCTGCTACGAAAACAAAATTCCCGAAGAACAAAACCAAGAGCAACTCATCGATTTGTTGCATCGACTCGGCTTAGTTCTCAACTTCCGCGAGCATCCCATCCTCAAAGATACCAAAGTCCTCAAACCCAACTGGGTAACAGAAGGTATTTACGCACTTCTGAGCGATGAAATGCTCAAAACTAAAAGCAAAGGCATTTTCACCCACACGGATCTCAGCCGCATCCTCAATCCAAAGCGTTACCCCACTCAGCGTCACGGCTATCTAATAGGGCTGATGAAAGAATTTGAGCTTTGCTTTGCCTTAGAATGTCAGCCACCACAATTCCTGATTGCGGGACTTTTGCCCAAAGACGAACCAGAGGAAACAGAATTAGAAGGCGAAACCCTAGAATTTCAATACCATTACAAAGTTCTCCCCGAAAGCATTATTTCCCGCTTCATCGTCATCACCCACGAAAAAATTCATAAACAAATCTATTGGCGCAGTGGCGTCATGTTGCGATATCAAGAACACAACGAAATCTACAACATTGCTCGCATCAAAGCCGATCCCGAAGACAAAAAAATCTTCATCACCATTAGCGGACGCAAAGAAACCCGCCGCTTATTTCTCGGTATTCTCCGCGATGTCTTCAACAAAATCCATAAAAGTCTTCCCAATCTTGAAACCACCGAATGGGTTCCCGTTCCCGGCTATCTTAATCATCCACCCCTCGACTACCAAGAACTTCTGGGGCTTGAGGCAATGGGTGAAAGCACAGTCACCATCGGCAAATTAAAATTAAAACTAGATTTGCGTCAACTTTTAGATGGCTACGAATCATTAGAATCACGGCGAAAATCACAAAAAGTTGATCCAGAAAGCAGTTTTACAATTGTCAACCAGATTTACAATAACAACCACGGAGAATTTAAACCCATGACAGAAAACATAAACAACCTGCAAGGCGCAAACATCGGCAACTTTGCCAACAAAGTCAAAGACAAAGCCAGTCTGCAAGCCTCTAACTTCAACCAAACAAGCGGCGCAAATATTAACGAAATTCTGCAACTAATCGCCAACCTCCGCCAAACTGCCACCCAATTTCCCCCAGAAATCCGTGACAATATCATTATTGATATTATTGATGATGTAGAAGCAGAAGTTCAAAAGCCAGAACAAGAACGCAATACATCCAAACTCAAAAAGGGTCTAACAGCTTTATTAACTGCTGTTAGTTTAGTCGCTACACCAATTGCAGGTATAACAGATTTTGCAAACAATGTTATGGAAATAGGAAGCAAATTAAATATTGAACTCCCGCTTCCCCCTGGTAAATAGACTTATTCGCGTTAAGGCATTTTTATTTAAAACTAATGAGATTGCTGGGGAATGCGATCGCATTTTCACTCTATATAATGACATTGCCAGGAATGCGATCGCCTGAACCAAAAAATCACAACCCTCAATCCAACTCTCGCCGCCCTTCCAAAGCCCTAGCTAACGTCACCTCGTCGGCGTACTCCAAATCTCCACCCACAGGTAAACCAAAAGCAATCCGCGTCACCTTGGTAAATGGTTTCAATAGTTGACCAATATATAATGTCGTGGTTTCACCTTCCACGCTGGGACTAATCGCTAAAATTACTTCTTGGGGTTTTTGTTGACTCACCCGCCTTACTAAAGCTTGAACAGTCAACTGTTCCGGGCCGATACCGTCCATTGGCGAAATCACCCCACCCAAAACGTGATACTTACCTTTGTACTCGCGGGTTTTTTCCAATGCAATCACATCACGGGAATCTGCCACTACACATATAGTATTGATATCGCGGTTAGGATTGCGGCAGATTTCACAAACTGGTTCAGCAGATAAATGAAAGCAGACAGAACACAAGCCCACCTGTTTTTTAGCATCAATCAGAGCTTGTGCCAAAGCCTCTACTTCTGTTTCTGGTCGCTTCAAAATATGCAAAGCCAAGCGTTGGGCAGACTTAGGCCCCACTCCTGGTAGGCGTTGCAATTGCTCAATTAACCGTGCTAAAGGACGTGCGTAAACCGTAGCTTTATCTCCAGAATGTTTTACCTTAACTATGATGACATTCTTAGAGGATTTTGGACGAGCGATCGCCCAAATTGCGTAGATGCAGAGCAGCTTATCGTAGACATCGCCTAATTCCCATATATTTATATTGCAGTAGTTGTATTATTTGTTGAAATACCTGACTAATAGGGTATTTTTTGAATGGAATTTCCTACTTAAATTCATATATCGCAAGATTATTAAGATATGTCAAATTCTCTCAATTTTAGTGACATTCAAAATCATTGGGCTGAAAAATGTATCAGAGAATTAGCCAAACGCGAAGTGATTAAAGGTTATCCAAATGGTACATTTCTGCCAGAAAAGACAATTACTCGTGCTGAAGCTGCGGCGATTTTAATGAAAGCTTTTGCTAATCTGCCAGCCAGACGAAATCCGATGCAATTTTCAGATGTTTCACCCAATTTCTGGGCAGAACAAGCAATAGAATTTGCTAGTGCTAGAGAATTTTTCCAAGGTTATCCTGATGGCACTTTTAAACCCAACGAATTGTTACCAAGGGTGCAAGCAATAACTATTTTGGTAAAAGGAGTAAATTTTAATTTAGTGCAAAATCCTGATGCAATTCTGCTAGAATTTTTAGATGATGCGGCAGAAATTCCTGATTATGCTAAACCTGCGATCGCAAATGCTTGTCTAAACTTTTTCGCTGTCAATTATCCCAATGTCAGAAGGTTACGTCCCAATCAACCAATTACTAGAGGCGAATTTGCGGCTTTAATTTGTCAAGCTTTATTTCTGTGGAATTTAGTGCCATCAAAATATGTAGTTGGCAGCGATATATTTAAAATTCAGCCGCAGTTTGATGCTGTAGAAGGTTTTTCTGATGGTGTAGCTTGGGTGCAAATTGGCAAGAAATGGGGTGTAATCGATAAAACTGGCAAAATAATTATAGCACCGCAATATTATGAGCATTATCCCTTTTCTTATGGATTAGGATTAGTAACTATTGGCGGTAAGTATCGCTATATAGATAAGACAGGTAAAATAGCGATCGCGCAAAATGTTGACAAAGCTTTTCCTTTTTATGAAGGTTTAGCCATGATTATAGTTGATGGCAAGATAGGCTACATTAATACTTCAGGTAAAATTGTCATTAAACCGCAATTTGATTCTCCAAGAGGTATATTCGGTTTTGCACATTTCTCTGAAGGTTTAGCAGCCGTTGGCTATCAACAGAAAGTTGGGTTTATTGATAAAGCAGGAAAATTTATTATTAAACCACAATTTCTCTGGGCTGATGATTTTTCTGATGGAGTAGCATTTGCTTCGACAAGTTCAGTTTTTGGTTTTATTGATAAATCAGGGAAATTTACTGAAGTAGAAAAATTAGATCAAGTAGATGTCCACACCCCTTTTTCAGATGGATTGGCAAGATTTCCCGTCAATGGTGGTTATGTTTTTATTAATAAAACTGGAAAAAAGGCATTTCCCATAATATTTCCCTATGCCTCAACTTTTTCTGAAGGTTTAGCCATAGTATCGATAAATGATAAAAGACAGTTTATTGATACAACTGGTAAATTTGTTCTGCAAAATACATTTGATTCAGTATCAGACTTTAATGATGGTGTTGCCTGGGTTAGTATTGGTGATAAAAGGAGTTATATTAATCGCAATGGTGATGTGTTAATTAAACCTCGCTATATTGTGAATTATCATACTTTTTATGAAGATTTAGCTGGGGTATTTGTAGGTGGTCAATTGAAGTCATACAATTTTGTCGGTAAATGGGGTTATATTGCTAAAGCAAAATAACATCGGCTAATAATTCGTAATTCGTAATTCGTAATTCGTAATTAAGATTTAAACCACATCTATTTTGGGAACCATAGTTTTTCATGGGTAGTGGGAGCATCTTGCTCCCTGATGGTAGTAGCGGGCAAGACTTCGGCGTGAGCGCTCAGTCGAACGCTGCCCGCACTACTCCAGGTTTCAACATGGACGAAGTTTATGAAAACAGATGCGATTTTCTATGAACTGATTCGAGAACTACCGCAAATACAGCAAATTGCAAGTTGGTGAGGTACAGATAATCGTTGATTGTAGGGGCATTGGCACTGCCATGCCCTCTAGAATATATTGATGTGTCGCAAACATTATTTGAATTGGTATAAGAAGTCTAATAAATAGATAATCAAAAAGCTGGGAATTTGAAAATTAATTCTGAAACCAAACAAAAATGGGTATGGTGTTATTCCCATACCCATTAAATTAACTAATTTTCAATCAGCGATTATAGCTGCGCATACTGAGGTTTCTCAGGTACATCAGTGTACTCAGCCACAATTTGCCGGAATTCAGCGCCGTCAATGGTTTCTTTTTCAATCAGCAAATCGACTAAACGGTCGGTGACGCTGCGATTATCACGAATAAGCTTCTTGGCGTTTTCGTAACATTCTTCAACGATCGCTCTCACTTGACCATCAATTCGAGATGCAATAGATTCAGAATACTCAGATCTGGTTGTCCAGTCACGACCTAAGAACACTTCACCTTGTTGGCTTTCCAAGGATAAGGGGCCTAAATCTGACATGCCGAAGCGGGTAACCATTTGTCTGGCCATTCCCGATAACTGTTGTAAGTCGCCACCAGCACCAGTGGTTACTTCAGCAGCGCCAAAAATTACTTCTTCGGCGGCGCGTCCACCTAAAGCACCAGTAATCCGCGCTTTCAATTGAGAACGGGAAATTAAACCCTGTTCTTCGTTGGGAGTAAACCAAGTTAAACCTTGTGCTTGTCCGCGAGGAATGAGGGTAACTTTTTGTACTGGATCGTGGTCTTTTAACAGTGTTCCCACTAAGGCGTGACCGACTTCGTGGTAAGCAATTAAGCGCTTGCTCTTGCTGTCAACTAAAGGAGTACCTTCCATACCCGCAACTACCCGATCTACCGCATCATCGATTTCGGTGAGGGTAATGCCTTCTTTGCGTCTTCTGGCGGTGAGAATTGCCGCTTCGTTGAGCAAGTTAGCTAAATCTGCACCTGTAAACCCAGGAGTACGACGAGCGATCGCATCTAAGGATACACTCGGATCTAATTTCTTATTGCGAGCGTGGACTTGTAAAATTTCCAAACGTCCTTTGATGTCTGGTGCATCCACGGTGACTTGACGGTCGAAGCGTCCGGGACGCAATAATGCTGAGTCTAATACGTCAGGACGGTTGGTAGCAGCAATAATAATGATGCCTGTGTTACCTTCAAAACCATCCATTTCGGTGAGTAGCTGGTTGAGAGTTTGCTCTCTTTCGTCGTTACCACCACCGATACCTGCACCACGCTGTCTACCTACGGCGTCAATTTCATCGATAAAGATGATACAGGGAGCGTTGTCTTTAGCTTTCTTGAACAAGTCGCGGACGCGGGAAGCACCCACACCAACGAACATTTCCACGAATTCCGAACCGGAAATACTAAAGAAAGGAACACCAGCTTCCCCGGCGATCGCTTTTGCTAGTAAAGTTTTACCAGTTCCGGGAGGGCCTACTAACAACACGCCTTTAGGAATCCTCGCACCTACAGCAGTAAATCTTTCTGGCTGTTTGAGGAAGGTGACAACTTCTTGTAATTCCTCTTTAGCTTCTTCAATACCTGCTACATCGTCAAATTTCACCCCGGTTTTGGCTTCCATTTGAAACCGCGCTCTCGACTTACCGAAGTTCATTGCTTGACCGGGGCCGCCGGGAAGATTACTGGAGCGACGGAACAAAAAGAACAAACCGGTAATCAATAAAATTGGGAAAACTAAATTGCCCAATAAACCCCAAATAGCACCATCATTGCGCATGGGATGAGCATCAAAACTAATTCCTTTTTCTTTAAGCTTGCTGATTAACTCAGGCGCGTTCACAGGTAAATCCACCCGCCACCGTTGGACACGATTTTCGATGTCTTGATCCACGGCTTCGACAATTGCTGTTCTGCCACCTTCATACAGATCTACGCTGCTGACGCGACCAGCATCTACATATTCCAGAAAGCGACCATAAGTCATGCGGGTATTGGCTGCATTTTTCGTCATATCAGCCGGCGCACCTGCAAATGCCCCTTGCCAAAAGAAAAAGCCAATTACCAAAGCAGGCAATGTCCAAAGTAAAAGGACTTTCCAAGAAAATTTCATCTTTATCTGCCTCTAGATGCCAATAGAACTCATCAGCTTTAGCAACCAAATGATGTAATCATCCTGCAATTTCAGGATGAGAGTTGAGTAAAAACTATAAAATTTTTCAAACTGAACCCTGTAAGCCGCGCTACCCTTTGGTAACGCTAGCACAAAGGCTTTTAATCGGGGAATTCAAAAGTTTTTGTCATCATCCATCCTTAATTTGGTTGCTAAATCGCTGGGAAACGGATTTTGATAAATCCATTTTGCTTAATCTGATGTTTTACGCGCATCGCTATAGAAACTCTAAGTGCCTTACAGCAAATCTATAACGACATCACGAATCTTAATTAAAGTTAACTTAATTTTAATACAAAACTACACCCCAAAAGCAACGAGAATTAAGAAAAGTCCCCAAGACGAAGCATTATTAAAGCTTGCTTCCTTAATCCTGGGCGCTTCTCTACTCTTCTATCCTATTGTCGATGCTTGATTTTGGATGCGGAAATCCTAGCGGTGTAGCTGATGTATTTGCGGCGACAAACAGCCATCTGTGGGAGCGCCTACAAGCACCCACCACCAAATAAAAAGTCCCTAGCCCCTAGCCTCTAGCCTCTAGTCCCTAGCCCCTAGTCCCTAGCCCCTACTTCACTTCTGTAATTTGCAGCGTGTAAGGCAAATACTTATCTTGGACATAGGAACCCACCCAAATTTGGTAAGTTCCGGGGAGCCATTCACCCGCAATACCAGGATTTTGACCATCTGACAACTCGTCATTGCACCAGATACCACCAGGCCCTTTGACAATAATCGTCGTATCTTCAGGACTTTGCACTTGCACCTTCAAGTAGTCGAATTTACTAGTTAACTCTAATTTATGGTCTGGAGCTTCATCGACAAATCCCGTACAGGGGCCAGTGGGAGTAGCCGGGCGCTTTGATACTTGATTTCCGGGAATTGAGCCGCCACTCATCCCCCGAACTGTAAACGGATCTGGGGAAAAATTTTTGCCGATGGTAACATCTCCAAATATGGGTGGTGTTTGTTGCGTATCCGCTCTGGTGTAAGTTGTTGATGTAACGAAGAATGCAAGTATCAAAAATGGTAAGCTTATCCCTTTATTGAAGGCTATTTTCGGCATTTTAACTACATGGTTATCTAAGTGTAGATAAAGACATTAATTTTACACAAAATGTTCCCGAACAATAGAATAATTAACTAGGTTGTTATTGGGCATTGGTCAACAGTCAACAGTCAACAGTCAACAGTCAACAGTCAACAGTCAACAGTCAACAGTCAACGGTCAACGGTCAACAGTTATCAATTGTTCTGGTTGCTTTAATTATTAATAGAGGCGCACATAGGTACGCCTCTAAAAATCTAAAATTTTTCTTAAGACTGATGGTTTGTCGCTGTATCAGATGCGATCGCTATTTAACTACCAGCAGTTATGGCTTGATTCAAACGCGAGCGATCTAAACCAATTTGGTTGAGTAGTAACCAAGATTGAATCAAATCGGGGCCGTGAACATCTCCAGTTAAGCCGGCGCGGAGCGATCGCATTACTAATCCTTTCTTGACATTTTGCGCTTTGACTACTTGCTTGATAATCTCCTGGGCGCTGGCTTCGTCTAATTTTTCTTGATTGTCTAAAGCTGTCAAAATACTTTGCAGCGCCGCCGCAGAACCTTCTTGCTGCAATTGTTTCACGGCTTCTTCGCTAAATTCTACGGTATCGCTAAAAAACAGTTGGCTTTGCTCTACCGCATCTTTGAGGCGAGTTAAGCTAGGGGCAATTAAAGCTACTAGCTTTTCTAACCAAGCTCTTTCTCTGCCACCTTCAAATTTAAAACCAGCTTCTTCCCAATAAGGTATGAGTAAATCTGTCAGCTTGTCTACTGGGGTATGGTGGATGTACTGACTGTTTAACCAATCTAACTTCGCCCAGTCGAACTTTGCACCGGCTTTATTCACACGCTCAAAGCCGAAGTCTTTCGCTGCTGATTCTAAGGTAAATATTTCCTGAGTCGAGTCTAATGGTGACCAACCCAACAAAGTCATGTAATTAACTAAACCTTCGGAAGTAAAGCCTAATTTTTTAAAGTCGGAAATCGAGGTTACGCCATCACGCTTCGACAGCTTGCGCCCTTCCATGTTTAAAATTAGGGGTGAATGGGCAAATTCGGGTATTTTTGCTCCCAAAGCTTCGTAAAGCAGAATTTGCTTGGCTGTATTGGCGATATGGTCTTCACCCCGGATGATATGGGTGATTTGCATATCTATATCATCAACTACAACCACAAAGTTGTACAACGGTTGACCTACTCCGGCTTCGGAAGCGCGAGCAATGACCATATCACCGCCCAAATCGCTACCGCGCCAAGACATTTTGCCTCGAACTAGGTCATTCCAGACAATTTCTCGCTCGTCTTCAATTTTGAAGCGAATGACAAAACTACGTCCTTCTGCTTTAAAAGCTGCTTCTTGTTCTGGGGTGAGATTACGGTGACGGTTATCATAACGCGGTGCTTCCCCTTTAGCTTTTTGTGCTTCTCGTAAAGCTTCTAATTCTTCCGAGGTGGTATAACAGCGATAAGCTAACCCTTGTTCTAATAGCTTTTCTACTGCTTGTTTATAGAGATCCAGGCGTTGAGATTGAAAAAATGGCCCCTCATCCCAGTTCAAACCCAACCAGCGCAAACCCTCGAGAATATTCTCTGTATATTCAGGACGCGATCGCTCTAAGTCTGTGTCTTCAATGCGTAAAATAAACTTCCCGCCGTGGTGACGAGCAAATAACCAGTTAAATACAGCCGTTCTCGCTGTACCAATATGTAAATTTCCCGTGGGACTGGGAGCAATCCGAACTCTAACTGTCACAGTTCTTTCTCTCTTTCTCAAAGCACGATCACTATAACAAGCGCTGAGTTTTAGGCGATCGCTAATGAGGTAGAATTTACAAATAAATTTCTTTCACCAACGTCTACTTAAGACTCAGCACTTTTACTTATCTATATCTAATTTAACGGGACTGACGGGGCTCGAACCCGCAACTTCCGCCGTGACAGGGCGGTGCTCTAACCAATTGAACTACAGTCCCTCAATCGGCAACTTTGTTATTATGTACCGTTTCTTTTGGGTTGTCAACTACCTGGAAGAAAAAAATTTGGGCATGGGGCATTGGAAACAATTTTAGATTTTAGATTTTGGATTTTAGATTAGAATCCAAAATCCAAAATCTAAAATCTAAAATTCCTTGTCCCCCTTCGCCATATTTCTTCACAAAGCACGAGATGCCACAACCGGGGGTTTTGCGCCTAAACGCTGCTGAATCTGGGATTGCATTTGCTTATACTGCTGTTTTAAGATGTTTTTGCTCAATTGGGCTTGATCGGCATGTGGTAAGCTTTGACTCTGTTTTACCCAAGTTTTCAAGAGTTGCCGCTTGCTGGGATCGATGTAACTGCTGATGACGCTGATACAGGAATGGGGTGGTTCGAGAGTAAATAAAATTAAAGGGTAGCGTTCACTTTCTGCTAAGGCTGTGACTAGGCGTTGATTTTGTGGGTTTTGCATATCTAAGTAGCAAGGTAGCCACTTAGGTACAAGCAGGCGATTGTACAGAACTGTCAGCCACAGTAACATCGGGTGCGGCGATGCGATAAACAAAAATTCGTTGTGACGAATCGAAAGGCTGCGTTTTTTGATTTCTTGGGTGGATAACATCAGCCACAGCGATGCTACAGAGCCTTGTTCGGTGTCGATAACCTGGGGAAAGACAATTTCTTGAATGGGTTTTTTCTCAGGCCAGGTGAGTTTGTAGCAGGCTTGTTCGATTGCTGGCGGTAACTCCGAGTTTTTGGGTAGTTCTGGCGGGAGATTAGTCTCTACTTGCTGGCAGCTAATATTTAATGGCAAGGCGAAATAATGAGCGCGATTAATATTTTCTAGGACTCGCAGCACTTCAGCCATATTTTGCGGGCGATTGCTGGCTTTTTTCGCTAAACAAGCCATAATTAAATTATTTAACGCCCTTGGTAATTGTAAATCGGGTTTGATTTGCGCGATCGCTCTGGGTTGTTCAAAGTGATGTGCTTTGTACCAAGCACCAAAATGATCTGTTTCTGGCTGCCAAGGTTTTTCACCTGTCAGCATTTCAAACATCACCACCCCTAAACTATAAATATCAGAGCGGCTATCTAATTCTTCTCCTTCTAATTGTTCTGGCGAACAATAAGGTAATGTGCCGTGAAATTTTCTATTTGTGCTGTTAGTTGCAGTATGATTTAAAAATTTCGCAATTCCAAAATCGAGAATTTTGACTAATTGACCTAATATAGGGTCGGGAATAACTAATATATTGTTTGGCTTGATATCTCTATGTACTAATGGATAAATTTTGCCATCAATGTTTATTCCTTGATGGGCGCATTGTAAGCCTAAACAAATTTGTCGCATCAAAGTCATAAACATGGGTAAATCCATCGGCATGAATTCCTTCAAGCACTTACCCGGTAAATATTCCATAACGTAATAAGGATTTCCGGTTTCACTTACGCCATAATCGTATGCTCTCACTATATGTATGCTTTTTTGACTCAAAGCTGCACTCATCAATGCTTCTCTAGCAAAATCTTGTTGCATCTTTGGTTCACAAACAGTATGAGCAAGAAATTTAATTGCTACTGGGGTTCCTCCGAGCAAAATATCATTAGCTAAAAAAACATTGCCCATGCCTCCATTACCAATTAACTCGCGCAGTTGATAACGATTGGCTAGCAATTTTGTAGCCTGTGGAGATGCAAATGAGCTTTTATTCACCTTTACAACCTCTAATTATTCCTGGTTTGATTATTCCCAGGAAATATCTAATTTATATCTCTACTTAATCATTCGCAACTTAATCTACTCTCAACCTTATTCTGCCCCAAAAAAGAAATAATATAGTTTGAGTAGAGAAGTTTTTAAACTTACTCCTTTAGGTTCTGTATTTGCCACTAATTTGCGAATGATGCTAGCTTTTAATCTTTCATGCTCTGCTTTTAATATGATTTTGGCTTGCTTGGTAGAAATAAATTCTTGATAATTGTGTTTGTTGGCTACCCAATCTGTTAAATATTGGCGCTGGTTAGCATTCAGAGTTAAGGTAATTACATGTTTACAATTAGTCGGGTCTTCGATAGAAAAAAATAGTAAATGATAGTAGCCTATTTCTGCTAAACTTTGCGCTATTTTTTGCCCGCGTCCATCATTCATATCTAAAAAGCAAGATAGCCACTTGGTTTGCGACTTTTGGGCATTATGTAAGACTGTTACCCATAATATCATGGGATATATATTCATTTTTGCAATCAATTCAGTGCCGTAATTTTTATCTAAAAATTTGGCGATTTCTTGCTTAGGTAACATTGCCCAAAATGTGGGTATAGTTCCTTGTAGTGTATGTAATAAATAAGGAAATCCAATAGGCGCAATTGGTCTATTTTTAGGCCAAGTTTTCTGTAAACACTCTTTTTCTGTTAATGAAGTGACAGGTACTATTTGGACTGGAGAAGATGGTAATTTCTCATCTATCTTATTATTTACTGACTGCTCAAGTTCTAGTTTAATATACTCTAAATCAACTAAAATTTCTTTAATACTTTGTGGGCGATCGCCTACTTCTTTGGCTAAACAACGCATCACCAATTTCTGCCATTTCGCGGGAATTGCTAATTGCGGATTTACGTCATCTAATGGCGGTGGAGTTTCAAAATGATGCGCTTGATACCAAGTACCAAATGAGTTACTAGTGGTTTGAAATGGATGTTTTCCTGCCAGCATTTCAAACATTAATATGCCTAAACTATAGATATCAGAACGCACATCTAATAGTTTACGCCCTTCCATATGTTCTGGAGAGCAGTAAGGTAAACTACCAATAAAGGAATCAGTGAGGGTCATCCCACTGCGTTCTGTAAAAAATTTAGCAATACCAAAATCCAGAATTTTAACTACATTATCTTTTTTTAGTTCTTCTAATAAGAAAATATTTTCTGGTTTAATATCTCGATGAATAACAGGATAGTTTTCGCCTTTAAGAATAATACCTTGATGAGCGCAGTATAAGCCAGAACAAATTTGCTGGCAAATGTCTAATATTTTGCTTAAAGATAATGTTTGATTTTTGAGAATACGTTTGAGGTTTTTACCTTGAAGATATTCCATCACATAATAGGGAATATTTTCTTCGGTAGCACCATAGCTAAATACGCGAACGATATTTCTACTTTTACGTCCTAATTGTGCGCCAATAAAAATTTCTCTAGCAAAGCGTTGGGATATTTGCTGACTTCCTAAGCTGAGTGATAGGATTTTGACTGCAACCGCCATTCCACCTTTAGCAACATCTTCAGCTAAGTAAACTCTACCCATCCCTCCTTTACCAATTAAATCTCTGATTAAATAGCGGTTATTGAGAAATTTACCAATATAAATATCTAATTCAGTTTTATTGTTGGCTAGATTCGGAATCGGATTCTGCACCATATATTTATTTTAAAAATTAGATAGTTATTAACATAACTCTCTTGTAAACTTTATTTTATCTATAAAAAACATCCCTGATTTTAGAGAATTGATCATGTCGAGTAAAATTTACTCCAATACTTGGTGAGTTTTTAATAAAATTACAAAAAAATCTATGTAACAGTTCTTAATCATGGTGTAACATATTTATTTTAAAAACCGTATGAGAGATTCCACTGAATCCACAATTCAGATCGGTGGTATGACCCCTCATTCTCAGTAGATATACGTAAAATAAATATTTTTATCCTTTTTCATTGGAAGTCGGCGGGAAACGCCATCCCCTTGTGGGTGGAGAGGGATAGCCGCCCGCCGACTTGGGGCATTGGGCATTGGGCATTGGGAACTCTTACCTATGCCCTATGCCCCATTCCCCATGCCCTAAAACTCCATCCCCTTGTGGGTGGAGTTTTTCATTAACTTCATAGTCCACAATTTTCTTGTGGACTACAGTACTGATGACAAAGTGATTACCAGCAGCAGCAATTTAGCGGTTGAAATTTGGAATCAGACGGCGGAAGATGCGCATCCAAGGTGATTCGATTTTCAGCTTAAAGGCGAGGATTTGGGTACGTTGTAAAGAATTGAAATTGTTGTCACTAATTAGGATTAATGAGCGTTGATTATCAGGTAATTTAGGCCCTAGAGTTAAACCTTCGATATTGTCGAGCAATACGTCTAAACCTCGCAAGTCTAACAACAGTTTTTTTCGTACAGGTTTGACTTGTTGAGAATTAATTTTTAAGAGGCTATCGATCTGCTGAATATCATCAGCACCATCTAGGGAAACCTGAAATAATAAAATAGCAAATCCTAAGCCTGTAAATGACCTTTCTAAACTGAGGAAATTTCCGCTATCGTCAAGGGCAACTAAATCGGGTAGCCCGCTAGCAAACTTACCAGTAAAATTCAAAAAGGATGATATTGGTTCTGTTTGATAAAGGTATTCTTTTTCTGGCTGCTGGGTTTGTAAATTATACTGTATAATCCGGCAAGAAGTAGCAATATTTGGTTGAGCTTCTACACCATCTTGAATCAGAGCATTTTCGGTGGCTGTAAATAGTTTCGCTTCGTTAGGCGTAACGGTTAAGCTTTCAAAAGCTAAATTATCGCGGATACCAGACTGACCATTTTTAGCAGGTAAAAACTTGTTTGGTATGGGTAGTGTTGAGATTACTTTACCAGTAGATAAAGAAAATTCTTTAATAAAAGGATTAACGAGTTCCTTAGCATCACCTTCTGAAGAAATAAAGACAGTATTTTTGCTAGTGTAAGCAATTCCTTCCGTATCGCTGGTAGCTCTAGCAAAGGTGTCACCATTTTCATTCAAGAGTGTGGTAACGGCAATAGGGACAACACCATTATTTTTAAGTGAACCTGTACTCAGGTCTATTTTCAGAGTATAGAAACGAGCGGGAGCTTTTTCACTCCTATCATCAGAAATTGCATAAAAAAGGTCTTTTTTAGCATCATAGGTGATTCCTGACAAACCACCAACCGGGGTTTTTTGGAAGTTCAATCCTTTGGGAAGAGTAGCTTGTCCGATAAACTGGATCTGAGTAATATTGACCGATGCCGATGCTAAATTGCTCCAGCAAAGACTGATAATAATGATGGGGATAATAAAATAAATAATTCTTCGCCAATTTAAAATTTTCTTGATGGGCTGCATGGATAGCGATCGCTAAAATTAACCTGTCAAAGTCCAACAACACAATATCATGGCAGAAGGCAGATGGCAGAGGGCAGAAGGAATTAATGCCGGTTGACTGTTGACTGTTGACTGTTGACTGTTGACTGTTGACTGTTGACTGTTGTTAAGCAGGCCGCAAATAATACTCTTCTTGGAAGAATTGCACCAGCCAGTCTTTGACGTTGCGGGTTGCGCGGCAGTCGTCTTCGTTGTAGCGTTGAATTGTTTCTAATAAAGTGCGATCGCCTGTTTCTAACCAGGAATCGTACCAGTAAATACACTTAGCACCACTGGCTTCTTTATCACGCCATTCAAAGCCTAACCACCGCGCAATGGCTTTTAAAGCATAGCTTTCTATGGGTAAGGCGACGCTTTGGGTTAATTGTTCATAAACATCCACAAAGCGGTTAAGTACGGGACGTACTTGAGAATTGGGTGTTTGGTAAAGTTTTCCCAGGCGCTGCACTGTATCAAATTCGTAGGCGCAAAAATGATAAATTGGGGCTTCGGGATATTGCCAAACTAAATCTAAAAATTGTCGCCACACTAGTTCTTCGTCTTCTGGTTTTTCTGCCAGGAGAGAATAAAACTGTTCTGTATTAGTTTGTCTGTTAACTACTAAAACACCTAAAAGATAATTTAAATTTAAATCTGGCTGCGCTTCAATATCAAAATAAATCTCGATAGGCGCTGTATAAGTAATAGTTTCTAGCGGTAAAGGGTAAGGTAAAATCAACGGACGATTTTGCAGTACGGCTTGCGCTTGTACTACTAATTTGTGGGCTACTTCACGGTCAAAACCAGTCAGATTTTCTAAAATGCTGGGATTGGTATTAGCTAGAGATTCCAGTGTCGTTAACTCTAGTTCTTGCAATTGCTTGTAGCGAACTGGGGTGACTCCAGGTAAAAGAGACAGATGTTTTTGCGATTGCGCGATCGCATAACATTGACTATACCAGTGACAAAGATTGCATTTTTGCCGAGAAATAAATACTTCTGCACCATCGGCTGACTCTAAAGCGGCAATCAACTCTGCCAATATCAGCTGCATTTGTGGCGTCCATTTCAGTAAATCTACTGGATAAGTATTTTCCCTGGTACGCAATTGTAATAAACCTATTGGCGGCGCAGTTTCTTGGAATTTTGCCAATATTTGAGCATGAAATGCAATTCCTACTTGATATTCCTGCTTGGGACGTTTACCCATCTCCAAATTTGCAGGTAAATAGATCCAATCGCCAAAACGAGATTGTCCAGGATGTTTGACTAGTAAATCTGGACAACTGAGCAGGGTATATTTTTGATAATCTGGGGAAACAGAGAAATTTTCATTTTCTGTATTTACCCATTCGTCGTAACTAACTAGCAATATTCCCCGATGAATGTACTCAACCCCACGCTGCATCAATTCTAGAGTTGCGGCTTGACCAGCTTCCCAGTCTCTTCTGGGATAATCTGGCTGATGATAAGACAAATTTGCCAAAATACTTTTTTGATAAGCAATTTTGTCTTGTTGCAGTTTTAGCAGCAACTCATTGGGACTGTCGCGCTGGGTTCTATCACCGCGACTATCTAAAAAAGGTCGGCGCTGACAGCGTTGATATTGCAGTAACAGATCGGCATTTATTAGCATTCCTTTAAGCTAACAAGAATTAGCATTTTCTGGGAGACAAAGTTTAAGAGTCAACAGTCAACAGTCAACAGTCCACAATCAAAAGTTTCTTGACAAATGACCAATGACAAATGACCAATGACCAATGACAAATGACTATCCACTATTTTTGCCAGTTTAATCCAAAATGAGTATGACTAATTTTCCTGCCTTAGACAAGAGTTTGCATAGTTATCGAGAAGGATTTCCAGCTTTAGCGAATAAAGCATATTTTAATTATGGCGGGCAAGGGCCGATGCATCAAAGTGTAATGGATGCAATTACGGAAGCTCAAACGCAAATCCAAAAACTCGGCCCTTTTGGTAATGAAGTTGGGCGTTGGATTGGTTTAACTGTGAAAGCGACAAAAGAAGCGATCGCATCTGAGTTAAATGTACCAGCAAATACCATGACTCTCACAGAAAATGTCACCGTTGGCTGCAATATTGCAATGTGGGGGATTGAATGGCGTTCTGGTGATCATATTCTGCTTTCTGATTGCGAACATCAAGGAATTATCGCCATTTCTCAAGAAATTAGTCGCAGATTCGGTGTAGAAGTTACCACTTGTCCTTTGATGGATACTTTAAATATAGGCGATCCTGTAGAGGCGATCGCGCAAAATTTACGCCCCAATACTCGCTTGGTAGTTTTAAGTCATATTCTCTGGAATACAGGCCAAGTTTTACCTTTAGATAAAATTGCCGAAGTCTGTAGAAATAATAATTCTCTACTTTTAGTAGATGCGGCTCAATCTGTTGGGGCTATACCTTTAAACTTAACTGAATTAGGCGTAGATTTCTATGCTTTCACAGGTCACAAATGGTTATGTGGCCCTGCTGGTATTGGCGGTTTATATGTGCGTCCCGAAGCAAAAGCTAGTTTAAAACCTACTTTTGTAGGTTGGCGCAGTGTTATTTTAAACGATCGCGGTCAGCCAATAGATTGGAATCCCGACGGTAGCCAATATGAAGTCGCGACATCAGATTATCCATTGTACGTTGGTTTAAAAGAAGCGATCGCTATTCATCAGCAATGGGGAACCGCAGAAGAACGCCATCAACAAATTTGTCGCCACAGTGAATATCTATGGCGACAATTAACAGCTTTACCTAATGTCAAATGTTTGCGGACATCCCCCCCCGAAAGTGGTTTAGTTTCGTTTCAACTAGTGAACCAAACACCCCAAACTACTTTAAAATTAGTTCAGTTTTTAGAATCAGAAAGATTATTCATCCGTCAAATTCGCGATCCCGATTGCGTCCGTGCTTGCGTGCATTACTTTACGTTAGAATCAGAAATCGATCAATTGATTGCAGCAGTGCAAAAATTTGAATTGTCTTAGAGGTTGTTTGAAAAGTTTTTGGCTGTGATTTTAGATACTTATTGATCCCCCCTACCCCCCTTAAAAAAGGGGGGAAACTTCTCAAAGTCCCCCTTTTTAAGGGGGATTTAGGGGGATCTAAAACGTTTTGCTACCAACGATAGGACTTTTAAAACATCCTCTTAGGGAATAGGAGACAAAGAGACGAGGTAAATTCACAAATTCCCAATGCCCCATGCCCAATGCCCCATGCCCAATACTATTGACTATTACCAAAATCAAACTGTACTTGTGTTCCGTCATTACCATTAAAAGACTGAACAGGAACAAAAATAAGTGAACTATTAGGGGCTGAGAGTGCTTCTGTTAAGCGTGAATCTTGAGCAGTTATGTTATTTGTCTGATTTTCAGTATATGTAACTGCTGGATTTTTTTGCTCAAAAAAGCTTTGATAGTCCTGCTGCGAATCGCGATTATTTATTCCCGTCAGCGAATCACCAGTGATTTTATATTCTTGAGTATCTTGGTTTGCTATCCCTGATGACTGTGCTTGAACCGGGCTTACTAAGCTTGCAAAAGCTGTCATAATTGCTAGCAAAGCAACAATTCTAGCGTTCATAAGTTTTATCCCAATTCTTTGAGTAATTTTTGTTGTTATTGCCCAAGCGATTTTTTTCATGAACCTCATTATAGGTTCATCTTTACAATTAATTGTAATTAACTATACTTAAGCCGTCAACCAATCATCATTTTTCTTATACTTTTGGTTGGCTTTTCAATAACAAGGCAGTAGAGTGATGAGGCTGATAAAATTGGCAGAATACAGGCAAAAAAAGGATTATTTGTCTTGCTGATTGTGCCTTAGTTGCCTTTTTTAAGAATTTTTGCAAATTATATAAACTTGAAACATTCTTGCCATAAATATTATTAATTTCATTAATAATTTAGCCTGAAACCAATTTACCGCAAGGAACTGAAGTTCCTTGCTCATAGCCAAAGTCATCTCAAGATGACTAAATATCCTCAAAATCTTGAGTCTACTTTAGTAGACTTGAGGTATTAGCCTTGGAATTCATTCCAAGGTGGTTGATAAAGCTGAGACTGAGGCTATTTTTAGCTTAAGTTGACACCTATGGGCACTGCCACACCCTCTAGAATATATTGATGTGTCGCTTTACGTAAATATGCTTGCAACCCTTACCAATGATTAATGAAAACCTTAACCAGCTATCTTCAATAACAACGCACTACTTAATTATCTGAATTTAGATAATAAAACTTCCGCAATTTGTTGATTAATATTTGTCACATCAAATCGCTGAGTTGCCATTCTTCTTGCATTATGAGCCATAGTTGTACTGTTGTGCCTTTGTTTTAAACAAGCAGTAATGACTTGCGCTAGTTCTTGAGAATCTTCTGGTTGAAATAAGTAACCATTAATCCCTGGTTTGATTAATTCAATTGCGCCTCCAGCTTTACTTGCAACCACAGGCGTACCAGATAACATTGCTTCAACAATTACTCTACCAAATGGTTCTGCAAAAGTGGAGGTATGAGCAACTAAGTCACAAGCCGCCATTAACTGAGGAATATCAGAACGGAATCCTAAAAATTTAACGCGATTTTCTAGCCCTAAATCTGTAATTTGTTGATGCAATTGTTGCACGTAATTTTGTTCGCCAAATAAGGCTTCACCAACTAAAATTACTGTTACTTGTTGGGGACATTGCACCAGAGCGTCAATTAATATATGTTGTCCTTTCCAAGGTGAAAGGCGACTGAAATGTCCAACAACAAATTTACCAACTAATCCTAATTCTTGCTGTAATTGCCTGACATCAAATTCGCTCGTTTGATAAATTTTGGGGTCAAATCCATTATAGATAACTGTGGTTAATTCCTTACGTCCACCAGCTTCTATAAAAGCCGATTGACTAGCTTGAGAATTAGCAATTACTAACGATGCAAAACGATTAGCTAAGTTAACAGCAATCCGGCGGTTACTGAGGCTAAAGTGTTCTTTGGAGAGGATATCGTGCAAATGATAGACCAAAGGACGACGAGCAAAAAAACTTGCGATCGCGCCAATGACTAAAGCTTTTTGAGTATTCGCATAAATTAAATCATAGTTTTTGGCTCTGTTAATTACCTTAATGATTAAGGGAATTATTTGTTGTAAACTTCTTAATGATTGAAAAAAACTACTACCTTTTTTAACTTGAATCGATCTATCAGTTAAAACTTCTACAGGAATATGATTTTCCTGTAATAAAGTTTTAAACGAACCATCTGCAAATAAGCCAACAAGACAGCGATCGCGATAGGGTTTAGCAATATCTATTAAACATAGTTCTGCACCCCCAGGTTTACCACTTTGGTCTAAAAACAGGATTTTTAACATATTAGTCAATAGTCAATAGTCAATAGTCAGTTGTCAGTTGTCAGTTGTCTCCCTTGTCCCCCTTCCCTATCCCCTATCCCCTAGTCCCTATCCCCTAACAAAACTCCCCGCACTTCTTGGGCTATTTTCTGCCAGTTAAACTTTGTAGCGGCGTATTGCTGACAAGCTTCTCTAGAAGGAATTAATATGCTTCCTAATAGGACTTGTTCTAATTTTTCAGCAATAGCGGAAACTTCTGTAGAGGTAGTAATTAAATCTGGTGATAGGGGTGATAAAATTTCTGGCATTCCGCCTACTGGAGTACAGACAACAGGAGTACCACAAGCAAGAGATTCGACAATTGCTAATCCAAACCCTTCAAAAGATTGGCTGGGCATAATTGTTAAATCAGCCGCTTGATATGCTAAAGGTAAATCTTCGTCAGGGAGAAAACCTAAAAATTTTACGTTGTCTTCTAAACCTAATTCTTGAGCCTGTTTTTCTAGTGCAGCTTGAATATGTCCTCTTCCAGCTATCGCTAACCAAACATCAGGAATTGTAGGTTTAATTATTGCTATTGCTTGCAATAATTTATCTAATCCAACTCGATTGACTAAACGCCGGGATGTAAATAATATTTGGCGATTATCAGGCCAGCCTAATTTATTTCTAGCTTCTTGGGGTGAGAGGTTGGCTTGAAATCTATTCAGATCAACTCCACCAGGAATAATGTGAATTTTATCCCAAGGAATATGATATTGTTGATGTAAAATTTTCCCAAATGCTTTGCTGAGAACAATAAAGCGATCGCAGCGATTATAGGTGCTTTTTTCAATCAGCCAGCGCTTGAGTAAAACACTAACTATTTTATTATCTGCTTCTTCTAAGCTTTCAGATGCCCAAGGGCCATGAAAGTTAAAGGTAATTGGTACTTCTTTGGGTAAAAGATCCAAAATCGGAAAGCTGTATAAGGCAAAATGCAGGTTAATTGCATCTGGTTTGTAGTTTCTGGTTTTCTGGAAATTTTGCCGAATCGACCATAATCTTTGCCAAATGACGCTATCTGGTTCGGCTAAATTAGTAAGCTTAATGGGAGTATTGATTTGTGTATTTGGTAACCCGACTCCACATAATTCTACTTTGTCTTTATTAGCTGCTAATTGATGTGTTAAATCATAAATATAGCGTTCTAATCCTCCAGGTGTATGCGGAAACCAGCCCATTCCCAAAGTGAGTATTGATGCTGGTGCGATGTTGTCTTTGCTAGGTTCCACCTATTGAACTCCTGCGATCTACGGTAATTGCTTGCGGTAGTTTATGCCCCCAAATCAAGCACTTTTGGCATTCAATAATCAATTTACGTTGCTACTACTTTTATTCCGCACTTCATTCCATTATCAGTACTTTTAGGAGTCCTATATAGGAAAAGTGTTATGATAAATATACACAGAATTCTCTGTTCTAAACTATCTATATTGAAACGTCAACTAGTAAATTTATAACTGTATTTTTAGTGACTTCATGACACCCAAATCGATTAATTTTATACTTTAATTATCAATAATTACTGACTCATTTAAATTTTATTTCTAAACATTAGGCGTAGAATGTCAGATTTATGAGACAAAATTCTGTATTCAGATTTACTATATTTGAAGATATAAAAGTGATGATTAATACAGTGTAAAAAAAATAGCGATCGCTCTCGGAGATAACTTTAAAAAACTGTGTGTTTTTAATAAAGTTTTCGTAAACTAGTCCTGTTTGAATGTCAAGGCTTTGTTATCTATGTATATATCTTGTTAAATGCAAGATTGCTGATAATGATGAAAAAATTTATTCTTTAGGGCTGGACAATCTTCAGTCAGCAAGCGCAAAATAAATCTACCGCTCTACAATATCTCGGTTAACATCGCTAACTGTCAAACATATCGGGGTTGTGACAATTAATTTTGATGGTATTAATTAGTTAATACTTATTGGCGATTGCTATGTATTAAATAATGCATCGCAAGGCTTGCTAATTCATATAAATAATATTCTCTGAAGCGATAAAAATATAAATTTGGAGATTAGAGGAACTTGAAGTTAATGCAAAAACTCAGCAGAATTTACTATAAATTTGACCAGTATATCAAAAATAGGTGGCGATGGCGAAATTTTCAGCAGCGAAAATTTGTCACATTTTTAGTTTGTCTAATTTTCGGAATCATCATTGCTTCTGTTAGTATTAGCACACGTTGGTCTGTGAGTGGAATGCCAACAACTACCTATAAAACATCTTGGATAGGTAATAGTTTTGGCGGTGGTAAAGAGTGGGTGCAAAACAACATTGAAGGCATGTATGTAACTGCCAATGGCACAATATATACCAATAGTGTATGGGATGAAGCCGGTAGAGAAGCTGGTATTTATAAAGATGGTAAGACTATTGGGATGGCTGATGATACTCACGGTTGGAGTCGTACTGGAGGTAAAGCTGTCACAGTAGATAGTAAATATCTTTATCTAGCAATAAATCAAGGAGACATTGGTAAAACCGAGAAAGATTATCCGCCTGAAGGAACGAATTGGTACTGTGTGAGACGCTACGACTTATCGGGAAAACCTGCACCTTTTTCTGGTGGTCGTGGTTGGGATAAGAGTATGTTAATTGTTAGTACTAAGGGTGAAGTTACTGGATTAGCAACTATCAATAAAGAATTATATGTGAGTGATTCGGCTGCTAATCGCATTCGTGTTTATAGTACAGAAACGATGCAAGAATTACGCAGCTTTAGCGTTGCGAATCCAGGTGCAATCGCTATCGATTCTCAAAGTAATTTGTGGATTATTCAAGGGAAAAAAGCTACTAATCCGGCGAAGATTGTCCATTATTCCCGCACAGGGAAACAATTACCCCAAGAGATAACGCAACTTATCGAACCAAGTGCGATCGCGATCGATCCCCAAGGGAGGCTGTTAGTTGCAGAAAATGGCCCTCGTCAACAAGTATTAATTTACAACGTTAAATCTCAGCCTGTAGAAGTAGGGACTTTTGGGGCTAAAGGCGGTATTTATGCAGGTAACCCTGGAGAAGTGCAAGATTTAAAACTTTACGGAATTACAGGGTTAGGTACAGATGGCGCAGGAAACATTTATATTAACAATAATGGTTTTAATCGTTCAGGAACAGATTTAAGAAAGTTTTCACCATCAGGAAAACTGCTTTGGCAATTATTAGGATTAATATTTGTTGATAATGCTGATACCGATCCCCAAAGTGACGGTGTGGATGTATTTACCAAACAAGAACACTTTGTGATGGATTACAACCAGCCACCGGGGAAAAAATGGACTTTTAAAAATTACACCCTCAATCCGTTTAAATATCCTCAAGATCCGCGATTGCATACATCTCCAGATGCTACCTTTTTCCGTCGCATTCAAGGTAAGCCTTTTTTGTTTCTCTCGGATATGTATGCTAGTTTTTTGCAAATTTATCGGTTTGATGGCGGTAGTAAGAGTAAAATTGCGATTCCATCAGCAATGTTTGTTGGAACTCGTGGGGATGGTAAACAATCAATTACTGGTAAATGGCCGCCATATCAACCAGAAAAAGGCGAATGGATATGGCGCGATCGCAATGGTAATGGTAAGTTCGATGAGGATGAATACGACAAAAGCGAAGATTATCCCTATTTAGGCGGTTGGTGGGTTGATAAAAAAGGTGATGTTTGGAAAACCTTGCGCACTCAAGATGGTATTGGTATTCGCCACTATCCCTTACAAGGACTAGATGCTCATGGTAACCCCATCTACAGCTATAGTTCCATGACAAAACAAAAGACTCCTAGCATGTTTACCGACTTGCGACGCATCGAGTATCTTCCAAATACAGACACCATGTATTTATCTGGGTTTACTGTAGAACATCCAGCCACAGGTGACGATAGTGGCGTTGTCGGATCGGAAATTATTCGGTTTGATAATTGGAGTCAAGAAAATCCTACACCTCGTTGGCGCATCGTCGTTCCGCACGACATCACAGGTAAGCGTGAAGTCTCCACCGCAGCCATGAGTGTAGCCGGAGACTATGTATTTGCAGTCACATTTAAAACTGCAGAAGTACATGTTTACAACGCCGCTACAGGAGTGCAAGTACAACAATTTAAACCAGGCCCAGAAGTTGCTGGTGAAAGCGGTTGGATTGATATACCTTATGGTATCCGCGCTTTCCGTCGCCGCAATGGTGAGTATTTAGTATTTGTAGAAGAGAATTGGAAAGGTAAAGTGATTATGTATCGATTACAAGGTTAATTCTCTCAATATTAGCTCCTGTGATTTTAGATACCCGATTTATTAAAGAAGTCGGGTATCTGAGCGCCGCAATTCTGATAAAATGCATCTATAATTATTAGATTTAATTGAATTACAGCTATTTTCAGGTAAATAAACCACGCTGTAGGGAACACCGACCATTGGTATCAACTTAACGTGAAACCCGCTTGGTGAAAAGGTTTCGCCCTCACCCCCAGCCCCTCTCCCCTGGGGAGAGGGGAGCTAGAGATCCAATTCCCCTTCTCCTTGGGGAGAAGGGGTTAGGGGATGAGGGCGAGAGGGTTTTGCACAACGCCTGCCCTATATAGCTTTCGGCTTAAGTTGACACCAATGGGCACCGACAATCTTTTGGTACTTACAATAATTTTACTGTTGCCGTGCCCCTACGACAGATGTGGTTCAAATAGGTGAAAACTGCTATAAACATCCGCATTGAAGAACAAAAATTTTATGCTGTATTTTTAAGATATTTGGATTAATATACTGATTTAATACAGCATATTTCAGGTAAATGAGGTACGCGCTTCGGGGCATGGCAGTGCCAATGCCCTTACAATCAACGATTATCTGTACCTCACCAACTGGCAATTCGCTGTAAATTTATAATCAATAAAATACTGGTAATAATTAAAAGTTGTAGTCAGGACTAAATCCCTCAAACAAGGACTGAATTATTGACTGCAAAATGAATTATTTTTGTTTTTTGCATATTGTATTTTTGCTAACGCCTTACTTTTTTAAATAGAAACCATTGTATTGATGTTCAAATGTATATTGAACATCAATTTATAGTAACTATTATTTCTGATTATTGCATTTACTAAAACTTTATTATTCACTTGTTATTAATTAAATATTTTTACACAAAACACAAATATATTTGATGACAATATTTGCTGATTAAATTATGATGTCATAACAGCAGTATCAATATTGGATAAAAGAAAATATATAGAAATTGTTGAAGCTGGAGTCAGTATTAACTGTGTATGGTAACTAAATATCTCAGTGGTTGGAGCCTGATTAAAGTCAGTAATTATGAACTTAAAAATGCATTTACAGCGAATCCAAAAATTCATTCCACATAACTGGCTGGAGTATTTGCAATATTTACACTCTAGACTACTATTTCATTGGATTATCCAGAATGGAAGTCAACCTCTGAAATTCAGCCAAAAATCAGCAATGGTGTTTTCTCCTCACCAAGATGATGAAACCTTTGGCTGTGGAGGCACGATCGCTTGGAAACGAGAGCATGGAATTCCTGTTATTATAACTTTTCTGACTGATGGACAGGGTAGTACTAATTCAGAGGATGAGCAAAATCAAGTTGTTCAAATTCGCAAGCAAGAAGCTGTAAATGCATTAGAAATTCTGGGAGTAAAACCATCGGAAATTTACTTTTTAGAAAAACCTGATGGGAAATTACCAGATTTAGACAATGAAGAAAGACAGCAAACAATTAAACAGATAACTGAACTTTTAAAGCGTTATCAGCCTGAAGAAGTATATGTACCTCATCGTAAAGATTGCCATCGAGATCATGAAGCCACATATCAATTGGTAAAAGACGCGATCGCGCAGGCAGAAATTACAGTAGAACTCCTACAATACCCCATTTGGTTATTCTGGAGAGCGCCGCTATTTATTCTGCTGAAATTGCAGGATATAGCCGCAGCCTACTATGTTTCAATTTCCTCAGTTCAAGACAAGAAAAATCGCGCAATTTCTGCTTATTATTCGCAAATTTCTAGCCTACCGCCTGGTTTTATTCAGCGATTTCTAGGCTCCCATGAAATATTTTTTAAGTCTTAGAGACGCGATGAATCGCGTCTGTACAATTGTCATTTGTTAGGCTTCAAGTTTATTTATGGTTAGGATATAGAGAAATCTGACATGAAGGGTTGTTGACAGTCAACAGTCAACAGTCAACAGTCAACAGTCAACAGTCAACAGTCAACAGTCAACACCGATATTTTTCACAACTGAAATAGGGTTGCTAGATTACTTAGTAATCAAGATTCAATGACAATACAGCCTACCCTGTACAACTGGGTAGGACAATTGAATTAATCTCAGTACAGAGGACTATCGAGTTCTTAATATCTCAGCTACTTTGCAGTGCTGAATCATCAATTTTCTATAAAAATTTCTGTGGAGACAATTTAAATGCGTATACTACATATTACCAATCACGTACAAAAAATTGGCAATGGAATTGTAAATGTAGCAGTAGATTTAGCTTGTTTACAGGCACAAAATGGCCATTCTGTAGCTGTAGCCTCAGATGGGGGAGAATACGAAGCGTTATTTGCAGAAAATGGCATACAACATTTTCATCTCGATCAATCGAGAACACCATTAAATATGCTCAAAGCTGCTTGGCGTTATCGCGAAATTATCCAAGAATTTCAGCCAGATATTGTCCATGCACACATGATGACAGGGGTTGTGCTAGCCGGAATTCTCAGAAATAGTGGTGACTATAGTTTAGTTTCTACCGTACACAATGAGTTTCAGCGCAGTGCTGTATTGATGGGATTAGCCGATCGCGTAATTGCTGTCAGTAATGCTGTTGCCGATTCAATGATAAAACGTGGTATACCCCAGAGTAAATTACGAGTAATTGCCAACGGGACATTACATAGTCCGCGTCATTGCAATATTAAAGATTATGAACCCATGCCTTTATGTCGTCCAGCTATTACAACTGTAGCGGGAATGTACACTCGTAAAGGCATTGTGGAGTTAATAGAAGCCTTTGTGAAAATTGCTCCCGACTTTCCCCAAGCACATTTATATTTAGTGGGAGATGGCCCCGATCGCGCTATGTTTGAGGAGATAGTGCAAAGTACAGCTTTTAGCACACGCATTCATTTTGAAGGCTTTCAACCCGATCCCCAACGCTATATGCTTGCTAGCGATATCTTTGTTCTGGCTTCCCACTGCGAATCCTTTGGATTAGTACTGACAGAGGCGCGAGAAGCAGGTTGTGCAATTGTGGCTAGCAATGTCGATGGAATTCCCGAAACTTTGGATCGGGGACAAGCTGGACTTTTAGTACCGCCAAAAGATAGTCAAACTTTAGCTAAGGCTTTAGGACATTTACTCAGCGATCCGCAACAATTACAAAAGTTGCAATCTCAAGCTAAACAAAATGTAGAACGGTTTAGTGTCAAGCGGGTGAATGAGGAAACGTTAAATATTTATTCGGAATTAATCAATAAATACAGTATGTTTAATGTCTTTAGAACTGAGGAATTTGCAGTTAGTAAATAAACTCATACCAATTGGGCAAAAGAATATAACAAATGGGTAGGGGCAAGGCAATACCTATAGGTGTCAACTTAAGGCGAAACCCCCTTGGCGACAACGTTTTGCCCTCACCCCCAACCCCTCTCCCACTAGGAGAGGGGAGCAAGAGATTTAATTCCCCTTCTCCAGGGGGAGAAGGGGTGAGGGGATGAGGGCGAGGGTTTTTGTACAACACGCGCCGTGTATAGCTTTTAGCTTAAGTTTACACCTATGGGCAGTGCCATGCCCTAGCAGGGTAATTAATTAGGCTTGACTGTTACAAACAAAATACTATAAGGTTCAACCGCAAAAGCCTGTCCGCGCATGATTGTAGATGGCAAAGTTGAACTAGCTACGGAACTGCTACCATTTTGGTTGACTTTGTACAGTTGGATTTTTTGCCCAGAGGCTCCAGGTAACGCCCAGCTTTGGGGTGCAATCATCTTTAAACGTGCGGAAACATTCACACTGGATCTGTTGACTAACATCAAGGATAAGGACTTTTGACCTTCAGATTCGCTCAACACTGCTAAAGGTACTAAAGTAGAGCTGTTGGAACTGGTTGACTCTAGGACTTTACCGTAAAATCCTTGATTCAAATACTCAAACACCCAGGATGCAGGGCGTCTGGGGAAAGAGGGAGCAGCACCAAGTTTACCATACCAGCCATCAGCCTCGTTCCAAGCTGTCGCTCCGGTTGCGCCTGCATAGAGAATAGAACGTGCTGCTAAAGCATCAAATATGGCACTTACATGGTTAGTCATGCGCTGATCTGGCGGAGACCAACTGATGTTGTACTCGTTATGGAAATATTCTACAGGTTTTGCAGTAAATTTCTTGACGCTGTTGCGCATGTAGTTTGTCGCCGCACCTACAGTTTTCTGCGCAGAGTTCCAAATTTCTGAGTTAGCATTGGTCTTAGAACCGGTGGAATAGGTATGATAAGAGATAAAGTCTAATTCGGGGAATGCTGTTGAGACAAAAGCCTCAATCCTCGCTGGGGTATAAGATTGGGCGAAGGCTGGCCCGCCGATTTTGATTGTGGGATCGACTTTGCGCATTTCTCGCGCCGCGATCGCAAATATCTTTCCTACCTCTGCCATGTTATTGCGGTAGTAGGGTTTAGAATCTAGCTCGTTGGTGACCTCCCAATATTTAATCTTTTTTTGCTGCTGAATATTTAAAATTCTGACTAATTCTGCACAAAACTGCCCATATCGCTTGTATTCAGATGGTTTCAGCGCCCCACTACTATCGGTTAAGTAAGCAGGAAAGTTGACAAGGTTCATCATAATTGCGGGGCGGTGCGGATAGGCTCCATTCATGGATGCAGTTATTTTTTCTACATCCCAAGAAAAGTTGGCTGAATTTGGATTCTTTACCCAGCCTCGCTTATCTGTAGTCGAGTCTTTCATTTGCCCTGCATAATGGTATCTGATTAAACCAGGACGCATGGCATTTATACCATTACGATAGTTGGTATTACCGCCTACGTTAGCTATTCCGGGGATATTTCCCTGATAAGAGTTGAGTCCGAAGTGCAAAGGTGTTGATACTAAGGGCTTGGAGGTAATTGGATTAGTTAACTGCTGACTCCAATTTACAGAGATACCAACCTCTTCACTGAAAGCTGGTTGGCTAAATATAATCAACAGAAAACTGCCGAGACACAAAGGTAGGAAACGACGAAAAAACGAAAAATTCAGGAACATAACAAACAAATCCCTAGAGAACAGCAGAAGTGACGAGACATAGCCTAGATTTGGCGATCGCCAGCTTCTTCAAGGGGGAAGAATAAAACTCAGCCCCCAAGATTGATTAGATACCCCTGAATTTATTGATGATGAAAAATCAAACCTATTTACAGCTAGACAAAGCTAGCTAGGAAGTTTCAATTCGTAATTGCACATGAAATTGAATAACTTAAGTTGTTTAGGACATGCCTAAAATCGTTGGTATCAGGTAGCCTGCACAATATTAAGTTTTATTTTAGATATACCAACCTGAAAACTTCATGCTTTCTTCACATAAGTTTATCATCTTTTATACTTCCTTTATCAAGTACAAGTACTTGTACAAATTCAAAATTCAGACTGTATCTGGGTTTCCGGTTGTGGATGGCGTTATGTTGGGTTGGCTTAGGGACATCCAATTTTTTAAATACCCAATAAATTTGTAGTGCGAGCATCTTGCTCGCTGGTATTCAAAAGCGAGCAAGACTTCGGCGTGAGCGCTCAGTCGAACGCTGCTCGCACTACGAAATATGGATCAATACAGTTCAGTTAAGGATAATTGTAGGTTGGGTAGAGCGATAGCGAAACTCAACATTAAAGCAATTTTCAGGTAAATAGACCACACTGTAGGGGCACGGCATCTACAATCTTCTTGTATATACAATAATCTTACTGGTGCCGTGCCCCTACTACGATTGTGGTTCAAATGCATGAAAACTGCTGTAAAGCGGCTTTGTTGGGTTTCGTTCCTCAACCCAACCTACATCTTTTCAGGTTTTTGATGCTAACTGAACCGTATTGGCTTATAACCAATTACCGACAAGCACAAACGCCGCCCAAAAATAGGGATGCTGGTATAAAGGATCGGTCATGATTTTCAGCTGCGCTTGTCGTAATGCTTCAGCTTTAGTGAGGTTCGGGTTATTCAATTGCTGATAAAATTCTTTCATTAAGTTGGCGGTGGATTCGTCATTTACCGACCATAAACTAGCGATGGTACTTTTAGCTCCAGAACGCAAAGCAAACCCAGCTAACCCTAAGGTAGCGCGATTATCACCGGCTGCGGTCTGACAAGCACTCATAACTAATAATTCGATTGGTTGCTGAAGTCCTAATCTTCGGGATTGGAATAGGCGATCAAAATCTAAAATAGAAATGCGATCGCTCCATGTCAGCAAAAAGGTATCCTTGGGATCGGAACTAAATTGACCGTGAGTTGCAAGGTGAACTATGGGGAATGGTTGGGTATCAAGGTACTTTTTCAAGCTATCGCGAGTAAATTCTTGATTTAGCAATACCTTGGTCTTAATTTTCGTCCTTACTTCCTGAATTTCTTCTGTCACCGCAGGTAAAGAACTAAATCCTTGGCGTGCTTCGGTTAATCCCGCAGCTAACACGCCTAATTTTTGTCGTTTTAGTCCTTGGGGAAATAACTGTAATCCCGGACTCAGGGCTACATTATATTTTTCTACTACATATTGTTTACCATCGTGTAGCGCTGGCATGGGGATGTTGCGCAATAAACCATCTAGGACAAAAACTAAGGTTGTGACTTTACTGTTGTTGAGTTTTTCCTCCGCAGGTGCGATTAACCATTTGTAAACTCGTTGTGAAAGGCGAAAACTTTCTTCCCTGATATAACCACGGGACATATAAGAATAAAGGCGTTTGAGGTTAGCTTCTATTTGCGCTTTGGGGATTGTGGTGCTGTAGTGATGCAGGGGTTGATTGGGAAGAGAAAGGATAACTTCTAAGCGATCGCTTAAAATAATGGGGTAAATCACGGCAGCTTGAACATCGATTTTATCGATAGCTACAGGATAGGTATCGACACAAGCATCTTTAAAATAATTATCCAATTCTGCTAATTGTAGAGCTTCGATTACCTGACGCGCTTGTTTGAGGTTTTTTTGATTGTCTCCTGGTTGTAATAACAAACTCACATAATCTCGATAAATTGGTTCAACACTTTCTTTAAAGTCAAACTGGACATCGGGATTAATCGCAATTAAATCGCTGCGCAGGGATTGTAAGTTATTAAAGGCGATTTCATAAGCTGCGATCGCACTTTCTATGTCTCCTTGTTCTTTAGCAATTTTCCCTGATTGTGCCGCAGTCCGCGCCAGCAAATCAGATGCATTCATTGCTTGCGCTAATATTTGTGCTTGTTTAGTTAGTTTTATCGCCTCTGTTAACTGACCGTTTTGCTGGTAAAGTTTACCTAGTTGTTGCAGAGAATAAACCTCGGATCTAGAATCTTGAATTTCCTGGGCTTGTTGGCTAGTTTTTGCTAATAATTGGGCGATTTTAGCAGAATTGTTCTTTGAATCTGTCTGCTTAATCTGTTTTTGCATGAGACTTTCTGCAAAGTTTATTTGAGCATAAATAGCCGGACGACTAGGAGAAAGTAAGGCGAGGTTAGTTTCAATTTCTGGAATTAGCGATTGTGTCGCTTCCCATTTTTGCAATTTAACTAACAAGCTTAATTGATTTAATTGCGCTTCTAATTTAATTTGTGGTTCTGGAGATAAATTAATTGCTTCTTGATACTTGCTCAAAGCTACATCATAGTTGTTTAAATCTTTAGCAACATTACCCAGGCTGAAAATAACTGCACTGACATCAGCAGGAGAGTTCAATTTTTGACTAATTGCTAAACTTTTCTCTAGTACTGTTTGAGATTGCTGAAGGTCGCCTATGGTTTGTAGCGATATCCCTAAACTTCTCAATCCTTGGGCTTTTAACAAGCTATCTGGTTGATTTTGAAGTTCTTTTACTAGTCCTTCTAACAAGGTTTTTGAACGTCGATATTGTCCTAAGATTTGCAAAGCTTGGGCTTGATTAATTTGACTGATGAGTTTACCTATTTTATCTCCCGCACGTTCGTAAATTACTGCGGCTTGCTTCCAAGTATCTATAGCAGTTTCTGTTTTACCTTGGATTATTTGCAGGGAACCTTGGGTATTTAATGCTTGAGCTAACAGTAAACTAGTTTGGGTATCTCTTGTTTTAATTTGCTTGATTAAATTAATACTTTCGTTAATTATTTTGTCGCTTTGGGGAATATTGCCTAATTTTTGATATGTTAATGCTAGGTAATTTAGTACTTGAATTTGCTTAACTTTTTCTTGCCTGTTTTGGTAAAAATTAAGGGCATTTTCCCATGTTTTAGCTGCTGCTTGATATTGTCCATTTTGATAGTAATTCTTGCCTTCTGCCAATAAATCAGAATTATTCGCTATTTGTTGAATTAGCGGTGATGAATTTGGCAAGGTAGAAGAATTAGCAACGGCATAAATATTTTTATTGATAAATAATATAGTTAAGATTAAGCCAGTTAAAAAAATATATAATCTCTGCCGATTTTTCCTGTTTGAGGAAAATTTAAAAAATAAGATTTTGGCTAGTTTGAGGACTGTTTGATGATTCATTATATTTAATTCAAATAAATACACAAAGCGCTGAACTCAGGTTGAAGCCAAAATTTTTCATGTTGGGCAATTTTGAGCATATCGAGTCATTAATGGGGAACTTTCAAGCTGTTTGGCTGGTTTTGTAATTTTGATAGATTACTACAATCAGGAGATTTATTAAAGCTTTCTTGAGGTAAAGATGCCACTAATTCTACTTCTCCTTGGGCGTTAATTTTCCAACTGTTAGCAGCAACAATTAATTGTCTAATTGGCGGCAAAGTATAAGTTGCTTGATTGCGGCTCTCTGTAGTGGTAAAATCTCGCATATCAGACAAAAAAGTTTGACCGCGAGCAGTTGTTGCTGGATCTGCTGGTAAACCACCTGTACCGGTGATGATAAAGGAATTATTCTCCGTTGCGCTACAACTAGCAACTATGCGATCGCTCGGATCGGTGGGTTTATCGCCTAACTCTACCAACCCCGAACTCGGATCGAATCCTAGATTGTTAATTGATACGGTTCCCGAAACACCGAAAACTGAACTGGCTGTAATATCACTTCTAGAAGTAGTCTGCTGTTGAAACCCAGTTCCAAACAGACTAGTAGCTGTAATCTTGACATTACCACCACGACCGAAGAATGCGTTAGCTGTAATATCGCTATTTTCTGCGGGGACAGTCACGATAAAATTGGTGTCGATAGTAATGTTTCCACCGTCACCACCTGCGCCAGCATTTCCCGCAGTGGTGGAAATCTCGCTTTCACGGCGTAATAATAATAAATCTGGTAACTTCAGGGTAATATTCCCGCCATTGGTACTGCCTGTCTTTGCAGAAATTACTGCTTGATTGTCAAGCATTAATTTATTGGCGCGAATTTCAATATCACCACCAGTTCCCGTACCTTGGCTATTAACAGAAATGGCTGCACCATCTTTGATTTCTACCAGTTCGGGATCGATGAAAATATTACCGCCGTCGCCAGTAGAACCCGGAGTAGTATTAGAAAATAAACCTGTATTTGCACCTGAGAGTAAAACTTTATCTTTGGCGATGATTGTGATATCGCCTGCTTTTCGCGCACTGGCGGTTAAGGCTTCTAACTGTGCGCCATTGGTAACAGATAAAGATGGTGTAATAATTTCCAGCTTACCGGCTTCTCCGCTTGCATTTTCTAATGTACCGACAAAAGCACCGCTAGGGTAAAAAGGTTCTCCAGGATTTCCGTCAAAACTTACTGATTCACTGGCATTAATAAAAATATTACCTGCATTACCCACAGAATTAGTACTAGAACTAATAAAAGCACCATTTTTCACTGTCAGTTGACCAGTTTTAATGTCAATATTATTAGCATTACCTCGAGAACCTGGTAAGACTTCGCTGAGAATCGCACTAGGAAGTACCTCTAGTCCGGAAAAACCGGGGGGTAAATATAAAACTGCACCATCAATAATCACGGATTTAGCGGCTTCTATCTCGATTTTGCCTGCATTGCCGATTCCTTGAGTGCTAGCTCTAATTTGCGCGCCTTCTTGCAAAGATAGAGAGCCAGTTTTAATTTTAATAATACCGCCATTCCCTTGACCAATATCCCAGACAATGCTACTAAAACCGCTAAAAACCCCATCTAAGGTGCCGGTGAGAGCGATCGCATCTGCCACATTTACGGTAACATTACCTGCATTACCTAAACCTCTAGTTTGCGAGAATACTTGACCTCCATTAGTAGCAACAAAGGTTTTACTGTTAATTTCTACATCCCCTGCATTTCCCCCAACTGTACTTCTGGTTTGAGTAGCTATCCTAGAGTTATTTAAAGAAATTGCTTCAGCATTGACAATTACATTCCCCCCATTTCCTGCACGAGTAACGGTGGATAAATTTGCTTGATTTGCTTCTAAGGATTTAGCGGTAACTATTATGTTACCGCCAGTACCTGTGGCGCTTCGACGCAAATTACTTTGCACCACGTTACTCAAAGAAATTAACGGGGCGTTGAGGGTGACATCGCCACCTTTACCAGCACCAAAAGCGGCAGTTTCAATAAAAGAACTTACCGGAGGTGCTGCTTCTTGAATAATTGCCGATTGACTTTTTAGGGTAATATTTCCGCCTACAGAACCGTAAGAAAAAATTTGCGTTCCCCCAGGCATAAAAATATCACTTTGTGCTAACAAAGTAATATTTCCACCAGGGTTATTAAACACAGTATTCCCATCCTCGTAGGCAGACGCACCAAGGATGAGCGGTGTAATAATTTTTCCTTTGGAATCAATGAAAATATCACCGCCACTACCATCTATAAATGTCTGGGCTAGGGATTTAATATTAATATCACCGGATAAATTAGGATTCGGCTGATACTGATTAGTTAAATATATTAATCCTCCCTGATTAGTAATTTGATTGATAGTAATATTGGCATTACTAGCGTTACTATTTAGGCTGGGAACAGGAGAAAAAGCGGCGGTATCTCCGGTAATTCCTATAGAATTAAAAGCAGTAGTTCCGGCTCTAATATCAACAGTTGGTTTGAGACTACCATTAATTGAAACTTGAGTGACACCATCAGCTAAGGTAACTGTTTCATTAATAAAATTCGTATTATCAGGACTAGTAATATTTAAACTATCAATTGTGACGCTACCACCTGCAAAAATGTGCAGAGAAGCACCTGTATAACTATTAAAACTAACATCGCCACTAGCGCGAATAATGGGATCGTCAGTACTAGCTAAATCTCCACCATTACCATTGATTTGTTCGAGGCGAAAATTTCCACCAGTGGAAAATTGCGCATTTCCCCCAATAGCATTAGCTGAACGCAACAGCAGATTATTCCCTGCGAAAAAGCCACTCTGAGGATGATTTAAAGCGAAAATGTCTATTTTATTGGCTTGTAAGAGTAATTTTTGTCCAGATGAGGCAATAAAAGGCTGATTGAGGCTATCTCTAATTTTTAAGGTATCGGTAGCTTGTAAGGTTAAATTATTCCCTGCTTGTAACTGTCCTTGCAAGTCGAGATTTTTACCCACTAAAGTTAAATCTTGCCCTACAGATAAGTTACCAGAATTATTTATGGTACTTTCCGGTGGTAACCAACTATCTAACCCTAAAGGCTGGTTTATGGTGAGTAGGGAAGGTGCTTTTGGGTTTTGCGTACCGAATCTTTCCCCATTGGGAAACAAGAAACTTTTGCTGGTACTGGCGAAAAAAGAACCAGATATATCTAAACGCGCATCTTTACCAAAAACAATGCCGTTAGGATTAATCAAGTATAAATTCGCACTACCTAATACGCCCAGAGTTCCGAAAATATTTGAGGCTTGATTTCCCGTAACTCGTCCGAGAATATTCTCAATCCCTGATGGATTAGCAAAATAAACTCGTTGCTGATTACCGACGTTAAAGTCTTGGAAGCTGTGAAATAAATTATTACCCCGAATTGCACCACCATCAATGCGTTCTATATTACCGCTTGATTGTTGTACATTCGGGGTTATTACAGAGCTTTCTTTACCCAAACTATTGTCAGGGATAATCTGCGCCCATACACCAGGGGTTAAACTTAGGGTACAGGCGATCGCGCCACTGCTGACCAAAATCTTAATTAATTTGTAGTGCACCATCTTGAGTTAGCTGATTGCTTCACTGAGGACTCTGGTTAAAAGATAAAATCGTTGATATTAACCGCAGTGACTCCTGTGAAAGTGATAGTACCACCATTTAAAGAGGTTAGATCTAGCTGGAGATTGTGATTAGTGAGGGAGACGAGGCTATCTTTAAGATTAAGGACGCGATCGCCATTCGTATCCAAAATACCTTTAACTAGCTTCAGTTCTCTGAGGTCGATTTTGTCTTGACCTTTACAAAAATCAGTAATAATGTCCTTACCAAAGTTTATACCAAAGATAAAGTCATCAGCCCCCAATCCCCCGGTTAAAATATCGTTACCTCTACCGCCAGTTAACAAATCGCAACCATTACCCCCATTAATTGAGTCATTGCCATCAAAACCAGATAATATATCATCAGCGTTACCGCCGACAATGACATCATTAAACCGACTTCCTGTAATGGTATCTTTGGCGTTATTGCCCTGTAATTGAAAATTTTGAATTGGATTAGTAATATTAACTTGCGATAAATCAATATTAGCTGACTTATTGCCTGATGCTAAAATTACTTGATTGATATTATTACCAATCGTGATGTTTTGAATTGACCAATTTTTCTCAAAATTATAAGTGCTAATTTGTTGCAATCTGCTTCTAACTACTTTATCTCCATTAGCATCGTTAATTGTCACATTTACGTCAGTGGGATTGGTAAAATTAAATGAGTCTAAAGCCGCTTGCAAATTCCTAAAAGTTCCCACCGAATTACCATTGCGATCGGTGACGACAGCACTTGTATCTGTCACAGCAACATTCACAAAATCGGTAGTACCTGGACTAAATTCGCCTGCGTTAAATTCGATGGTTTCTGTTTGCGTACCGTTGTCAAGAGTAAAGCTACCATTATCAAAGCGATCGCGGCTATAAACTCCATCTTCAATAAACTTAAATAGCGCATCTACTACCGCTTTTTCATCTTCAATATTCGATAAATCTCCATCAGCTTGTAAAGTATCCCAAACTGCTAAATCGGCTAAATATTGCGGATCGTTATTTTTCAGCCAACTTGCAAAAAAACTCGCGCTTCCAGTTTGACCAGGTGGTAAAAATTCCGATTGATTATTGGTAGGATAAGCTTTAGGCGCTGGTTCTACATCAGGATCGGGATTGAAAATATACGATCCGGGAGTACTACTAGGATCGAGTAAATCTTCGATGGAATAAATAGTAAATTGCTGTCCGTTATTTAGCGTTCCAGCTATTTTAAAGCTAGAAACATCTAACCTCGCGCTAGCTGTAATTGAGCCAGATTTGAGATTACTGCCATTAAAACCAACAATTTCCGCTTGATTGGTAATATTTAATAAGCCAAAATTAGCCCTTGGTTGATTGGCATTTTTTTGCACGTTGTAATGCAAAAAAAATGTCCCATTAAAAGGTGTATTATAATATTCTGGCAGTTCGGAATTAATATTGCCTGTAAGCGGGTCAATAGTGCCTATTTGACCGGATAAATTAGCAGTTTTAACGTTATCAGTACTAACTTTGGCGTTAACTGTAATAGTTTTGGTTTCCCCAGGCGCTATACTATTAAATAGTACCTCAACTGTTTGGGCATTCCCATCACCACCACCAGCAGTATCAAGATTCACACCACCATCAAGACTGAGGCTTTGCAATGTTAAACCTATTGGCAAAACCTGAGTCATATCGTCTAAAATTTTCACATTGGTAGCATTAACCGCACCATTATTAGTGACTTGAATTTGAAACGATACATCATCACCAGGAAGGGCTAAATATTGCTCTGGTTTACCATCATTATTACCATCTACTTCTTTGGTAACCTTAGTAAATTTTTTGCTTAAATCTAACTTAACAACAGGCGCAGTTACACTAGTGTAGTCATCTTCATTAGGGTTGCGATTATTGACAACCGAATCTGGATCGCGTTGATTAGCCGCAATAATTTCTGCGATATTAGTATAAGCATCAGGGCTAGTTGCATTGACAACTTTACCCGTCAATACTAGGGTTGCACTACGTCCCGATTTGATATTACCTACATCCCAAATTCCGGTTTTGCTATCATAAGTCCCCAGACTAGTACTAGCATTAACAAAGCTAAACCCAGCAGGTAATAAATCTTGAATTTTTACCCCAGTTGCATTAGCAGGGCCGCTATTATTTAATCTTAATGTAAAAGTAGCTTCACTACCTAATACTAAGGGAGTATTAGAGATAGTTTGCTTCAGCGATAAATCGGCTAGTAAAGGTTCGCAGTAACTCCTGCTGCTATTTTTTAAGGAAGTATCGGAGATTCTAGTAGTTTTAGTAGTCATAGTAATGATTACATCCGTGAGTAAATAAGAATGGGAAAAAGTCAAGTATAAAAGCCTTCATTCTTGACTTTTTTAGCAACATTATTCTGAAAGATTGGGATTAAAAAGCTTAAATCTACATAGCTTTAATTAGCCTATACTGGTAAATCGAGGTTGTTCCAGGGTGATAAATTTGTCCAATAGAGGGCAAATATCCGCTTATCTGTATGTTGATAACAAGCTTTTTTGAATAATTTTTGAATTTTCAAATATTCCTTGACAAATTTTGTTATATTTAACTTAAATCTTCGTCAAAAAAATACACATAAATATTATTTTACTGATGGATAAAATTTAAACTTTTGGGTACATGTCGGGTATTTTATGAAACTCTGTATTCATATTAAATAAACAAAATATTCCTGTTTTAGTTATTAAAGCACAATGTTATGTAATTCTAAAAATCTAGATAATATCTTTAAAAAAGCTGTCTTAGAGGCGCTTATATAAATAAATTGTTAAGTAGTAGATTTTTTTACTGCAAGTATGTATGCTAAATAATTTATAGAGAAAAATACCTCTAAGCCTGATGCAGCAACGCACAAGCGAAAAATTAATTTATCTGAAATTACTCACTGTTAGATGTTACTTTTAACAGAGAAAAATCAACCCCTTATTTAAAACTTCATATTTACAAAAATCGGCTGATTAGGAATTGTATCTAAGCTCACATTTAGGCACAATTTAATATAAGTAGGGTGGTGCAATTAAATATAATTAGTAAGGGCTGTCATTAGTCATTGGTCATTCGTCATTGGTAAGGAGTTGACAGTTGACAATTAATTATCAACAAACGGCATAGCAGCGATTAAAGTATGCATTCCCTTCCATCGTTGCAATCGCCCAACAATGCCAATTAACAGCCCTTATAATGCTAAACATAAAAAATCGGGCAATCGGGTATGGGAAAGAACATACAGCATATTTCAGGTAAATGAGGTACGCGCTTCGGGGCATGGCAGTGCCAATGCCCCTACAATTAACGATTATCTGTACCTCTCCAACTTGCAATTCGCTGTATCAATGCCCAATGCCCCATGCCCACTCGCCTTGAGCGAAGTCGAAAGGATGCCCAATAACTACTTAATCCCCTGATGCTGATAATATTTATGTGCAGCCATAGCCATAGCCAGAAATCCCCAAAGCATCATACCGCCAACACTCAGCATCCCGCTACTAATCACTAGTTGTAAACAAAAACTGATACCAATAGCGCGGGCGGCACTAACAAAACTATCAAATTGTCCTTCCGTGTACTTACTGACATTAACTATCAATAAAATTAAACCGCCTAAATAAGGTATTGCACCAAACCAGCCTAATGTGAAAAATATATCTAAAACGCCACTGTCAATCACAAATACTTCTATTTGTCCGGTTTTATCATTGACTTTCCAAATATTTCCTAACCCATTACCTAACCCATTAGAAAGAGCAATGCTTAGGTTTCTATCGTAGCTTCCCGATCTATCTTTAAAGCTAGTATCATTTTCTAGATTAGAAAAACTCTCAAAGCGACTAACAACTATTTCAGAAATTGGCTCGATGGTTGTTAATGGTACAACACATACTGCCATTACCAAAATAATAGTAATTAACCGCATTTGAATTTTAGCTTTCACCGAACCTAAAAGGAGAACTACTCCTAGTAACCAACCACCCCAATTAGTCCGGGCTTGGGCTAGGATAAATGATAAATAACCAACAGCAGAGGCAGGAAAAATTAAAAATCCAGTTCTAGTAAATAATAGTAATAAACCCGCTTGCATGACAGAACCAAAAGGCCCGACTGAGTGCAAAGTACTCCATACGCGCATCCCAAAAGGTTCTGGATTGCCAGAACTAGTAAACATTTTGGATTCTATAAGCCAGTATCTATCCCACTCTGGTGCTACGACAAATTGATATACACCATAAGCCCCCAAAATTAACACACACCACAGAAATACCCGTTGAATATGCTGGCGATAACTGGGATAATCTCGCCAATTAATAAATAAATGAAAAGCAAAAATAATCGGACTTAGCCAATCTAAAAGACCGCGTGCTACAGGTACAGGTGTATTATAAATTAGACCTACGAGAAAACCATAAAACACCCCGATAAAACCTAACAAAAAAGGTAAACCGCCTTGACGGATGCTACTAGGAAGATAGCGTAAGAAAGTACCTATACATACAAACACTACTAAATAGGGTGTGATTAGGATCTGACGAGTAGGGTCCCAACCTACTCGATAATCGATTAAACGTGCAACTAGGGGTGTGAGAAACCAAACCCACCAAGTAAAGCCGATATAAAGAATAGGATGACGAAAATAGAGAAATAAACCTACCAGTAAAGCTGTTGCGGGAAACACCAGACGCAACATTGCTGCTGCACCTGCAAAATAACAAACTACTGTGAGGAGTACAAAACCCAAGATTACCATCCAAGCTTGTGGTGCGCGTTCTTGGGGTGAGAAATTCTCTTTTAATACACTATTGAAAAGTAATTGCTGAGAGGTCATTCAATTTTGGATTTATTTCGCTTTGCGTGTCAATGGTCAATGGTCAATGGTCAATAGTCAATAGTCAATGGTCAATAGTTATTTTACGAATTACGAATTACGAATTACGAATTACGAATTGTCTATGTGTTTGCCATCCTTGCCAACGTCCTTGCAAAGATGCCCACCATTTTTTACCAGCTAATTGACCTTGACTGGGTAAAAGTCGTAGCCATTGAATTAAGCCTAAACTATCTCTGGTACCGATGAAAATTGCCCAGATTAAAAATACTAAACGCCGCAATGGGGGTAAATTTTCTAATAATACTAATGTTTCGTTATGAACTAAATTAATAAAGGCAATTTCGTTAAAATTATGGCGTTGATCTTCATCAAAACGTTGTGCAGGATAGTGATCTACTGCCACTTGTGGATCGTAAATTAACTTCCAACCTGCGCGTTTTAAGGCGAGGGTAAATGCCATTTCAAAATGTACTTGTGCCCCTGTACCGCGCATTCTTTCGTCAAATCGCAAATTAGCAGTCGCTTTTTGCCGAAAACTCATGTTCACACCTTTGAGAACATCAACTTCACGGGGTTCTCCCACTCCTAGATGATGGTTACCAATGACTCTACCAAACCATTGCAACTTACCGACGATTTGCCGCGATTCATCAAGCAGTCGGTTTCCTTGATGAACCCAATCACGCCCACCCACACCAGCAATGCGGTTATCTGCAAGAAAATGGGCGTTGATTTTCTCTAACCAATCTGGGTGCGGTGCAGCATCATCATCTGTAATTGAAACAATATCACCTTCTACTACAGCTAATCCAGCGTTGAGGGCGGCTACGACTCCGGGAACGCTAACTGTAACGGTGTGCAGTGGTAGGTTATATGCTGATTGGGCGAGGAATTCCCAAGTTTGGCTATCTGTATCGCGGACAACAACGATTACTTGATCTACAGGTTTAGTTTGCGCCTGTAGGGCTAACAGACAACGAGACAGATCCAGAGGACGGCGATAAGTGGGGATGAGAACTGTGTTCTTCATTCTGGATTAACTCCTCAAATAGATCCACATAGGTTTGTGCCATCGTATTCCAGCTATATTGTTCGGCAACGGAACGGGCGGCTTGAGCCATTTGCTGCATTAAAGGGCGATCGCAGACTAAAGACAACAAAGCGGCGACTAAAGCCTCAATATCATCGGAATCGGGCAAAATTACCCCGCATTCTGGCGTCACTAATTCTGCACCGCCAGTAGCAGAGGCGGTAATCACAGGTAAACCAGATGCGAGGGCTTCTAATAATACGAGGGTGCAAGCTTCATAACGGGAAGGAAATACAAATAAATCCACAGCCCGCATAATTGCCGCAATATCACGGCGATAGCCTAAAAAATGCACTCGTTCGCTAATACCTAAAGTTGCGGCTAGCTGGGGAAAGGGGCTACCCTGAGTGCTACCTACCACTGCTAAATGTAAATCGGGGACTTTAGCTAAGGCGTAGAGTACGGTGTCTAAATTTTTTCTGGTGGTGCGGATATCGCCAGCAAAGAGGGCGAGGGGGACATTGGCTGGTAAACCCCATGTTTGACGATTGCTAATACCGGGGGTAAATTCTTGTAAGTCTACGCCGTTGACAATTACCTGAATACGCGATCGCGGAACGCCAATATTCACTAATTCCTGGGCGACTTTCTCGGAGACAGCAACGACTACTTGCGCTTTTTGGAATGCTTGCTTTTCCCAATGGGCGTTTAAAGCAGTATACAGCCATTGGTACAAACCATAAGCATCGCGACGGGTGCGGGAAATATGCACAGGCGATCGCCACCAAGAACTATGGACAAAATGCACCGCATTCACATCTGCGAATGTGTTGGTAATTGCGCCGTTGACTTTAACTAAATCAATCTCAGAGCGATTTTTTTGCAACCAATCGGCACTTTTTTGCGCAAATACGAAATTACGCAAAAATTCGGTGGGGAATTTCTGAACGGGAATTTCTATCCATTTTACTAGGCTATTTTCTGCTAACTCTGGTGCAACTTCGCTAGCTAATAATGTCAGGTGATGTCCGCGACGAATTACTTCTTTAGCAACCTCATAATTAACTCGTCCTTGACCATCACCTTTTTTAAATTTGTGGGTAACAATGCAAAGTTTCACACATCACTTCCTTAATTAATTAGGTTTAGTCATTGGTCATTTGTCATTGGTCATTTGTCATTGGTCATTTGTCATTGGTCATTGGTCATTGGTCATTTGTCATTGGTCATTGGTCATTGGTCATTGGTCATTGGTCATTTGTCATTTGTCATTTGTCATTGGGACATCCAATTTTTTAAATACCCAATAAATTTGTAGTGCGAGCATCTTGCTCGCTTTAGAATATCAGCGAGCAAGACTTCGGCGTGAGCGCTCAGTCGAACGCTGCTCGCACTACGGAATATGGGTAATTTATTGTTTGTAAGTCCCATTTGTCATTTGTTATTGGTCATTTTTACAAAGTTTTGAGCGCGGAAAACCTGCGATCAGACTTTGCGTTTTGTCATTGGTAAGGGATTTAATACCAATTTAATCAGGACTTAAGCAAAAATTGCCAAAAAGCTTAATTTATTGCACTGCCCTAATTATATGCACTTACTTAGTTAATAAGGATACTTCTCAAGAATATCCAAGTTAAAGACAGTTGCACCCACAGATAAACACCAATAGATACACATAATTTACTAATAATTTTTTGTGTTTTTCTCCGTCTTCTTCTCATTTCATTACGGTTATAAAATAAATGTTAGTGCTAAAGCAGCTAGAGTGCGTAAGTTTAATTTCTGCTGACTCAATGCTTGCCAAAGATAAGGACGGGCTGCATCTTTCTGTTTGTTGCGAATTAAGCCAATCCCTAAAGTTGTATTAGCTTCTAACCATTTATGATGAAAGTATGACTTAAATTCTTGCAGTTTGGGGTCTGACATCAAGGTTTGATAACAAAATAATTCGCTTTTAGCCTTGCGAATTTTTGCTTGGGCATCATGAGAACCACTGAGTATGGTATCAGTTTGCTCGTGGACGCGATAGCGCGTTAATCTTTCAGGAGAATAGTAAGCGCCATAGCCAGATGTACTGCAAAGATAGGTTAAATATAAATCCCACATACCACCAACTTCTGCAGGAATTTTATTCCAATCAACAAGACTAGCACGAATTACACAAGCAGCCGCAGTAGGTATACTTTTATCTATTAAGCCTATTTTAGTAAAAGATTGATAAACTCCTGGGGCTAATTTATGGCGTTTAAAACCTCTTGTATTCTCTTCTGTAGCTGGGTAATTAATATTACCTTTAGCATCGATAATATATTGATCGCAAAAAGCCAGAATCAGGTCGGGATTGGCTTCTAATGGCGGTACTAGTTTGGCTAAAAAGTCTGCATTCCACATATCATCATCATGCAGGCTAGCAACATATTTACCACGCGCTATTTTAAAGCCATGCATTTGATTAGCAATCATGCCAATATTTTCTGGATGTCGCCAAAAGCGGATACGCGGATCGGCAAAAGATTCGACAATCGGTAGGGGATTTTCTGAACTACAATTATCAGAAATAATAATTTCAATATTTTGATAAGTTTGTTTAACTGCGCTAGCGATCGCGTGTTTGAGATACTCTGGTCGATTGTAGGTAGGAATCACCACACTCACCAGTGGTTCAGATAATTGATTATCGCTCAACATAAATTTCTCTGCTTATTTCTTGCATGGAATTCAGTGATGGTTTTAGTATAAATTGCGGCTAATCGCTGAACATGAATATCAATGGTATATTCTTCCTGATACCAAGCTTGACCTTGTTCGCCAATTAATCTGGCTTTGCGATAGTTATTAGCTAGTTCATTAATCGCCGCAGCCAACTGAGAAATATCATTAGGTGAAATGAGAATTCCTGTTTTCCCATCTTGTACATATTCGGGAATTCCCCCGACAGCACTAGCAATTACAGGGCGATAGCGTGCATAAGCTTCTAAGGTGACAAGACCGGCTGGTTCTGGCCACAAACTAGGAAAAATTACAGCCAAGCACTGTTGATAAAGGGTTTCTAATTGTTCTGGTTTACACCAACCATGCCATGTAATGCGATCGCTTAACCCTAAATCTTGGGCTAATTGTTCCATTCGTGGTTTACTCCAACCATCACCAGCAATATCTAAATGGATATGTCGCTCAGTTTTGCTTAAGGCTTTGAGTAGCCAATCTAAACCTTTATCGGGAACAATGCGACCAACAAACAAAATGCGCTGATGTTGATGAATTGTCCGTTTGAGAGGTTCTGTGGGGAGATTAGGCGATCGCACACCACAATGGAGGGTAATTATCCGCTCAGGTGCTATCCCTACACGAATAATTTGTTGACGCACATATTCGCTATTGGCGATTACGGGAATTTTCAGTGTTTTCAGTATAGTTAAGGGATTGTAAGCATTCCACCAATCACCAAGAATTTTGTGCGGTCTGCGGCTACCACAACCATCTACGACATGACCCCACAAGCATCCTAGAGGATCGAGGGAGCGATCGCAGATTTTGCCTCGGTCTGCTAAATATTTGGTACCGCTAGGACAGTAGGTGCAGTGATTGTGCAGAGTAAATATGGTGGGACATTCTTCACGGATATCGGCTAATAATTCCGGATCGTGGATGTGCAGCAACTCAAACTGAGATTGATCCTCGGTTTTTATCTCCTTGAGAACGCGATCGCTAACTCCAGAAATTTTTGATAGTGCTAAAGATGCTACATAAGTTTCAATGCCACCACCTCCTTTCATATTCGTGTTGGTACAGTGATAAATCATTTTGGTATTAGTTACAATTTTGTTCATGTTATACACCGATGTTCAACCAAAATTTGTGCCTGACATCGTTCACATAATGCCTTAATGCAATCTGCTGCGAAGCGTAACGATCAGGATACATAAATTGGTCGTCAACATTAATTATATATTTATCTTTTGTGAGTGGTTTAGCATGGGCATTATGCATAGCTAAATGAACTACAGTTTGGTCTGTATAAAAAATAGGTGATTCGACAAATTTAGCAACTCTCTCTAATGGTGGATACCAATCTAATTGCTGTTTTAAGATGAAAAAACCTGCGTTAACTGGGTTAATTTTTTCATCGCTTTCTAAAAGAATGCGATCGTCTAAAGAAGGTTTACAATCTGGTAAATACCAAGGTAAATTATCTCTAGATTGACATAGAGCAATTAAATCTGTAGCTCCAGGAAAAAATAAAATATCCGCATCTGTATAAATTGTGGGACTGTCAATCTTTAATGACATTAAAGCTGCCAATCTTTTCCACATAGCCTTAGTGGGTCGATGGGGATGATTTAGAGCATGTTTAAAGATATAATCGGGAATTTGTGGAGCGGCTAAATCTTGCCAATCAACAACATCTACACAAGGGTGAATTTGCGACAATAATTTACAAGAGTTAACCGTATAACTACCATCAGAAATCACAGTAAATTTATGAGGTACGCCTACATGACGAATAAACGAGCGAATACTTGCTACCTGTACAGCTAAATCTCGTTCGCAGGAAAAAGCATAGACATTAATATTGACTTGGCGCGCTTGTTTAATCGGGATATTAATAATTTTATCAACAATTTGTGTATAGATACTGCTGATAACTTGCCCTTGAATTTTACTGGAATGGTAGCCGATATTTACCATTGAATTTACCTCATACAATATAGGTAAGTTAGTTTTATTTACAGAGGTATTTATCCCCATCTGGACATTTTTCTGAACAAAGCTGTGAAAATTTAAACTTAAAAATATTTTCAGATGGAGATTGCAAATCACCCATCTGAAAATGATACTAAGTATAAACTTAGAGGTCTAAATTTTTGGGATTGACGGTGCAATCAACAAGAGTAAACTTTAACCTATTTGACCCATTTCATACTGAGACTTATGATATTCCCAAAGTTTACCTTTTAACTCTAGGAGTTCTTGATATTTACCTTGTTCAACGATGCGTCCTTGTTCGAGAACTACAACTTTATCGGCGTTAGCAATAGTTGAAAGCCGGTGCGCGATCGCAATTACTGTTCGTCCAGCAGATAACTTTTCTAGGGATTCCTGAATTAACCGTTCGGTAACCGAATCTAAAGCGCTGGTAGCTTCATCCAAAATCAAAATTTCTGGATTGCGTAATAAAGCACGCGCGATCGCAATTCTTTGGCGTTGTCCCCCAGATAATCTCACACCCCTATCTCCTAATTGGGTATCAAAACCTTCAGGCATGTCTAAAATAAATTCTATTGCATTCGCTTGTTTAGCAGCTTCTTTAATTGCTGCTACTGTCGCGCCTGGGGTACCGTAAGCAATATTATTCCAGACAGAAGTGTTAAAAATAAACGTATCTTGGCTAACAACAGCTATCTTGCGCCGCAGGGAATTAATATCAAATTTCTTGACATCAACTTCATCAATATATATATATCCCTGGGTAGCATCATGAAATCGGGGAATTAAATCTGCAAGTGTGGTTTTACCTGCACCCGATCCACCGACTAAGGCAGTCATTTTGCCTTTTTCAATCGACAGGGTAATATTATTCAACACTAAATTTTCGGCATTATAGCCAAAATCTACCCCTACCAAGTCAATAGACCTTTTTATTCCGGGAAACGCCAGCTTACCGTTTTCAAAGTAAGTTTTATCCTCAGTTCTCAACAAGTCTTTAATATTATTTACTGAACCATGCATGGTACTGAGAAAAGCTCTAGTACCATTCATATCTTGGACAAAGGGTACTAGGCGAAATAGAACAAAGAAAAAAGTTAAAAGCGATGCAACTTGTAGGGTACCATTCGCTACAAATAAAGTGAATGCCAAAATAATCATACCAATTAACACCGTTGTGGCTACGCCTTCGGCAATTGGTCTTACCAAAGTCCAGGTATAAATTACTTTTGTCGAACTACTCACGACGCGATCGCTAGCTTGATAGTAACGCTGACGCTCAAATTCCTGAGTCCCAAAGGCGTTAACTGTGCGAATTCCGTTAATGAATTCCATAGCTGTGGAGGTAAAAGTCCCATTAGCAACGGACATACCAAAACTGCTTTCTCTCACTCTGGCGTTGAGATTAGATAACCCTACCCCTAATAGGGTAAATAACATCAGAGAAATAATTGCCAGTTGCCAGGATAGCAAAAACATGGAAATTAAATAAACCAGGGTAGTAATGATTCTCGTAAACAGAAATGCCACACCACTAAAACCCTGTCTGATGCGTTCAATTTCTGTAGTAATAGTGTTAATTAGTTCCCCAGAACGAACTTGAGTGTAGAAGCTTAATGGTAAAGCTTGCAACTGTTCAAAAATTTGCTTACGTAAGCGATCGCCAAGATGCAGTTGAGTTAATTCTGTATAGACTTGAGCAAAATAATTAAAAGTTGCTCGCATCCAAGTAGTTAATAAAATCAGCAAGCAAATCCGATATAACCGACTATTTACTGATTGATTAATTCCTAAAATGGCAATATCAAACCACTCGATACCTGTACGCACAGGTTGAGCATTTGGAGTAGTTAAGCTTTGTAAAAAAGATAATAAAAATCCAATGCTAACACCTTCAAAGGTGGCTGCTAAAAAAGAAAATACAATTGCTAAAACCGCAATTTTGCGAAAATGTTTAAATTCTCGTAATATTAAATGATTTTCTTGCCAGAAATTACTAGCTTTAAATAAATTTTTGAGCGTCAGCTTAATTTGCAAAGACATGGATATTGTTTACGAATAGTGGGGCTAGATATACAGGCAGTTAGTAAGTTTTAGACTAAGCTAATGTGTGTCTAAATTGCATAACTATTAATCAGGACTGTTGACTGTTGACTGTTGACTGTTGACTGTTGACTGTTGACTGTTAACTGTTAACTGTTGACTGTTGACTGTTGACTGTTGACTTTTAACTGTCAACAGCCCTGACGATAGATTGTGCAACTTAAAAGCAAAATAACTTAAACATCTCAAATGGGATAACTGCAATGCATAGGGAGAGTCTTGATGTAGAGAAATTTCCCATCCTTGTGATTCAGATTGATGTTATGAAATTCCTCAACCATCACATCTCATCAGCAAGAAATTACAGGGTTTGTCCATCTAAATTTAACAGGTTCATCTCTGGGCTGATTTCCCATGCACCGCTTATTGCTGGTACTGGATTTGCGTCTTTTTGGGCTTCTGAACTCAGATAGACTGCATCCTCTAAAGTCCAACAACGAGAGCCGATAAAACCGCGATCGCCTTGTAATATATTAAATAACTGCGGCAATTTGTGCAGATTATATTGAAGCATCCAACGCCCCAAGCGTGTCAGGTTTTCCTGCTCAGTGGTACGAAAATTGATAGCGCGAAACAGTTTACCACTTTCTGCTACCTGCCACTCAGAAGAGAAAATTGACCCTGGTGCATCAACTTGCATGAGTACAATCAATGCTAACATCGCCGGAATCGCTAACACCAGCAAGAATAAAGCCACAAGCCAATCTAGAAGGCGCTGCAACGGCTTTTTCCCAGATTTAGCTTTACCTAGTTTCAGCCGTTGATTACCAGAGGGGAAACGTAAATACATTGGCTTATTTGCTTGTTCGCAAGCTTCTACCCATAACGATAACCAAGCTTCGCCCAGCCGAGAATCTATACTTACCAATTTCACTGGCGAATGTTTGAGACAATCTACTAACAACTGTTGGTTATATAAAGAAGGTAGATATGGCTGTTTGATATCTTTAGGAGACTTCACCCACAGCTGACCTCTTCGCCACAATAGGGTGCAATATGGAGAGAGAAGTTCTTGATGTTGCTCAGTTGGATTGTAGTGATTTTGCCGAGAGGGAATGATTGAAGTAGTCATAGTCACCAGAGGTGTAGAGTAATTCATGACTCGTTAGGGAAATTTTGGGGTTTAAAACCCCGTCCTAAATGGAAGACTTGAAGGTGGTTGTGAACTTGATAATTCAACCCTCGTAGTGAGAACCTCAATCCTCAAAAATAGGACTAAAATCCTGACTACGACGAAATGCTTTATTTTTCTACAGCTTGTTGCAAAGCCAATCGTTGTGGCTTGTTATAAGGTACATATGTGCTTTGAGAACTAGAAGCACCATTAGCAACTACCCCAATCAAATTTAACTTGCTCAACATTGCTGTAGCTTGCGCCATTTGAGCGCGAGTTACCCTACCAATACTGGCTACCATCACCACATTGCGACAAGATGAGGCGGTGAGCATCGCATCTACCAAACCCAACACCGGTGAACCATCTACCAATACCAAATCGTAATTCTCTTCAAATGTCGCCATTAATTGTTTCATTCGTGGAGAACTCAAGAGATTGGCTGCATCTGCTGGTATAGGCCCGGCAGTCAAAATATCAATGTAAGATGAACCTGAATATTGAATACTCATTTGATTGGGAACAGCCGCCTCACTAGTCAAGAGAGTGGAAAGTCCTTGATCGTTGGGAAGATTTAGCTGATGATGCAAACTCGGCTCCCGTAAGTTGGCATCAATTAACAGTACCTTTTTGTGTAAGCGTGCAGCACTCATAGCCAAACCTAAAGCCAAAGCTGATTTACCTTCATCGGGTAAAGCCGAGGTAATCATCAAAGATTTTAAATTGGTAACAGTATTGAGTAGCTCAATATTCTTATAAATCAAATCGAGAGATTCCCAACTCGGAGGAGATTGCAAAACTTGCACTGTCCAAGGTGCGAGAACTTCTGGCTTCCCAAAAGGTAACTTAATCAATGAATCTCGCGGTTGTGTAGCCGGTAACTTAGGCGTAATTCCTAACACAGGGAGTGCAACCTGCTTCTCTAATTCTGCCGTTGTATGAACCGCATCATCAGAGGCTTCTCTGACAAAAGCGGCAATTCCTCCCAACATCAAGCCAACCACTGCACCCAACAACAAATTCTGCTGGAGATTGGGGCCCATTAGCATCCCTCTTTGAGGTTCTTCCACAACTTCCCAATTAAATCCACCTTTAGAAAGTTCTTGTCTTAACTGTTGTTCTGCTCTTAACAGTTGTTCCAAACGTTCGCGGCTAAATTGTAACTGCGGTAGTATGCGATTGTAATAAGCCAAAAGCGGCGGAAAACGCTTGATTTGTAGGCGTAAATCGTTCTCTTTCTGCACCAAAGTTTGATCGCGTGCAGCTAATGCAACTATCGTAGTCTGGGTTTCTACTAACTGACCCGCAAGATTCAAGTCAATTTGACCGAGTTGTCCTTGTTCTAATAGATTTTCTCCCGCAACCGCACCTGCTGGGATTCCGCCTAAAGTTCTGCTGACTTCTTGTTGTAATAATTCCTTTTGTCCTTCTAGTTGTTCTTTCAACTTTTGGACGCTAGGAGTGTCATCTGTGAAGCGCAAACGTTCTTGTGATAAAGCCAGTTCGGTTTTTTGAATTTCGTTCAATAAACCTTGATAGCGAGTAGATTGACTCAGACGAGAAGAAACCAGCGCATTTTGTGGAGAGCGGTTAAGTTGTGCTTGCAAAGATTCTTGACGCGCCACAGCTTCTTGATAGAGAGAACGGGTAGTGCGTCTTTCTTCTTGGATTTTGTTTAAATTATCTTCTAATGCTTTGGCTTGTGTTTCTGGATCGATTAAATTTTGAGTGCGGCGGAACCTTTGCAAATTAGTTTCCGAAGCATTAACTTCATCACTAGCTTTTTTTAACTGATCGCGAATAACTTGCAGACCTTTTTGTAAGCGGGTATCTTGCTGCTGCTTGTTATAATCCACATACACTTGGCGAATCGCCGCTAAAACTTTTTGGGTTTTAATGGGGTCGTTAGAAGTATATTCAACTTGGAAAATTTTGGTTAAAACATTATCTTCTTTAGTTTTGATTTGATTTAAGACCAAAGAAGTTTTAATTTCCCCTACAGTCATATCCGGGTAATCTTTTTGCAGCATATCGACTGCTTTTTGAATTAGTCCCGAACTTTGCATCAAGTTAAGCTGAGTTGCTGTATCTATTTCAATGTTAACGTCGGTAAATTGGTTTTCTAATCCGGCTTTATCTGGCTTAACTTGATAGTTAGGTTCGACTAATAACTGCATGGAACTTTTATAAGTCGGCTTAGTCTTAGTCGTAATCAAACCTGCCAAAGTAATAGAAGTTAAAAATACAAGTATAAACCAAGGAAATCGGCGGACAAGTACAGCAAACATTTTTCCATAACCAACTTCATTGTCGGTAGTTGGATTAGGAATTGAATTAGGGCTGGAATTGAGGCTGGGATTGAGACTCGCTTGAACCACGTTTATTATCCTTATTTTTGAGACGCTATGGGAACATCTGATAATTCGTAATTAAATGAGTTGATACAATAAAACTACTAGAATACTCAGTTAAAAGTTCTCATTGGTAAGGGTTTCCAGATATATATTTATGTTTCGTAATAAGTGAGATTGACTGACTTACTTACGTTATAGATGGAAATTTATACCACAAACCTAACTGAGAAATCTGTAGATATCAGGTGTTACAACATTGTTTAATTACGAATTACTAATTACTAATCATTTGTTGATGCATTCTCCAAGCTCGATCAATAATGTGTTCGACTTTACTGAAAAATGCGGTTTCGGAAAAGTTTGTCAATGCATGATCGCGGATATTTTGGTAATTCCAATTGATTGCGCCAGCTTCTAGTAATGCAGCTTGTATAGATTCGGGTGTTTGTCGTTGAAAAAACACCCCGGTTTTTCTGGGGATTTGAGTATCTAATACACCACCTGCGCCATAAGCTATGACTGGAGTACCGCTAGCATTAGCCTCTACTGGAACTAAGCCGTAATCTTCTAAAGCTGCAACAATCACAGATTTAGCCTGAGAAAACAAGTCTTGACGTTGGCGATCGCTCACATGACCTAAGAACTCAATATTATCTAATGCTTTGGATTTTAAGCGTTCTTCTTCTGGGCCGTCACCGGAAATTAATAATCGCCATCCTAACCAATTAAAGGCTTCAATTATTATATCTAAACGCTTATAACTGATCATCCTGGCTGAAGCCAAATAATATTCTTCTTTGGTTTCTGAAAAGGTAAATTTACTGGTATCGATAGGGTAATTAACGACTATAGCTTGCTTTTGGTATATCTCTTGAATCCGGCGCGCTACAATGGTGGAATTGGCAATATATAAGTCTGGTTCTTGGGAATATTGCAAATCTACTTTCCGCATGAATTGGAATATCTTTTCAATTAGCGGTGTAAAAAATCGATAGTCTTTATACTCTCGTAAATAAGTTTCTGTATCCCATAAAAATCGGGTGACATTATGACAAAAGCAAATATGTAGCGCTTGGGGATTTTTTCGGACTGCTTTAGCAAAGCTAGTACTACTACTAATAATTAAATCGTAGCCTTGTAAATTAAGCGCCCGAAAAGCTGGAAAATATAAGGGAGCAATCAGACGAAAATAATTAACCGCACCGGGAAGATTTTGTAAGAAAGTTGTATTAACGATGCGTTCGCTCAAATCGATGGTTTTTTGATGGTCGTATAACGAAGTATAAATATCGGCTGTAGGGTAACGTTTACAAAGTAACTCAAATACCCGTTCTGCTCCACCGCGCTGGGTTAAGTAATCATGGACTAGAGCTATTTTCATACTTTTAATTTCCGCTAAAGTTTATTTGAATACTCCCCAGCAAGCTAATTCTTAATTCGTAATTCGTAATTCGTAAGTAGGGAGACATAATTATTTGTAGGATGGGTTAGCGATAGCGTAACCCATGCGGGTGTTGGGTTTCGTTCCTCAACCCAACCTACGTCCATCTTATATTTAATTCCAAATACCTACTTAATTAAGACTATTTAGTTAAAAAAATACCGCAGTAATCAAGTTATAATTACAAGATTAATTGAGATTGTTGTAAGCACTTTAGTAATGAGAAAGGAAACTAAAGTGCTTACAAACAGAACTAAAATGTGAATTACGAAATTAATCTAACCAACTGTAGCGAGCATTTTTTCTGTGGCGAAATAAGCGTTTTGTTCGGCTCGTAGTTGGTCGCAAAGTCTATCTGCGGGTAATTCCACATCATCGTAGGTGAGAACTTGATCTTTAAGTATATCGCGTTTGAGGCGACATCCTTCGGCTAATCCCATTGGTAAGAGATTTTGCTGTTGCGCGATCGCAGAATTTTCGCATTGTCCGTAGGTCATATAGTAGCCGATACCATCTAAGGTTTCGCCAGCTTTTAAATCAATTTTGGCGGTGGTGACTACATCTACTACTGGCCCGCCTAGGGGAGCCATCACTGCATCTTGGAAGAGAACAGCACGGGCTACGGAGAGGGGTACTTCAAAATGACAGAGGTGATAAGGAGTATAGAAGCTGTAAAGCGGCCCTTCACCGAGTTTGTATAAGTTGAGATAGTGGCGTTGTTTGGGGTCGTCGTGGGTAGCAAACACAAACACTCCTGGCCCTGGTTTAGCACCAACTACATAGTCAACAATACCGCCTAATTCTTTCAGCTGGTCTACATCATACATATTGGTCATTTCATCCACATGACCGGTAAAGTCATAGCCCAGCATTCCCCGTTTAGCCACCTTCATGCCGGTGGCGTTAGCGACAATCGCCTGTTCAAAGGAGATTTTTGTGCCATCAGCAAAGCTAGTCACCATGTGGGCTTTTTGTCCCCAACGTTTTGCAAAGGCTTCTTGGGTGGTGGGATTGCGATATGGGTCTTGCAAACCCTTGATATTACCGCACAACAAAGGAGTTAGACCAATGCTTTTAACAAACCGGTAGAGGTTCATTTCTACCCCTGGCTGATCGCCGTCGCAAGCGCTGAGAATCACACCTGCTTTATCTGCATAAACCTTGAGGATGGGGCCGATAGTACCGTCAAGTTCAGCATTCATCATAATCACATGCTTGCGATGGGCGATCGCACTCATGACAATCTGTGCGCCAAATTCCACCGCACCAGTCACTTCAATTAAAGCCTCGATACCCTCAGCCCGACAGAGCAATTGTGCATCTTCCGTGACTGCATATTTACCATGCGCGATCGCGTCTTCAATTTCTGTGATGTTTGCAACAATTTTGATATCTTCAATCCCAGCTTCTTGATAAGCTTGTTTCGCCGCATCAATTTTGCGGTTAGAGATAGCAACTAACTCCATGCCAGGGACAGAATTAATAATTTGATTAGCAATTCCTCGACCCATAAAGCCGGCACCAATCATCCCCACTTTAATAGGTCTACCTAAATCCGCACGTGCTTGTAAAGCTCGATCGATAATAATCATGAGTTTAATTTCCTTTATTAATTTAATAAGGCAGAAAGAATAGAGGCAGGGGGGCAGGGGGCAGGGAGCAGGGGAGAAAAACTTACCCAATACTTCGACTTCGCTCAGTACAAGTGCCCAATGCCCTATGCCCAATGCCCCATGCCCAAATTAAACACTTACCCCACCAACAGGCATCATGCTTAATAGAGGCCAATTTAAATCTTTGTCAGATATTTCTGTGACTTCTATAGGCCATTGAATATTAAAAAATGGGTCATCATAGCGTAAACCACGTTCATAACCTGGGGTGTAAAATTCACCAACTTGATAGACAACTTCCGCGTCATCTGTAAGCGCTTGATAGCCATGCGCAAACATTTCTGGTACATATAAAGCGCGGTGATTATCTGCAGTTAGTTCCACACCAATATGCGATAGGAAAGTGGGGGAATCAGGACGCATATCAATAATTACGTCATAAATAGCGCCTTTAGTACAGCGAATTAATTTGGTTTCTGTTGCAGGCGCAATTTGATAATGCATTCCCCGCAATGTACCTTTTTTGTAGTTATAAGATACATTACATTGGGCAACTTGTGGTTTTAAGCCATGTGCCATAAATTCTTGAGCGCAGAAACTCCGCGCAAAGAAACCACGGTTATCTTGCCTTTGTTCTAATTCAATAATAAATGCGTCTTTCAGGTCAGTTTTGGTAAAAATCATAAATAAGCCTCAAAAGTTAAATGGTCAATAGTCAATGGTCAATGGTCAATGGTCAATGGGCATGGGGCATTGGGCACTTGTACTGAGCGAAGTCGTTCGCGGAGCGTCTCGAAGAGAAGTATTGGGCATTTGCCTCCTTGTCCTCCTTGTCTCCCTTGTCCTCCTTCCCTAGCCCCTAGCCCCTAACCTACTGGCGCGGTTTCTGAAGAGTTGAGCCTGGGGAAGGTATCATCCCAATATTGAGTACAAAGTTCAGGTCTTTCTGGTGGATTAGCTGTGTAACAGAAAAATAAAGTTACTCGTTCTTCTTGGCGAACAGTTCCATGATGTAGGGTATTTTTCGTATCTGCCATGACTACTGTACCTAAGGGGCCTGTACATGATTTCCAAGCTGATTGTGGAATAACTTTTTTGACTATTTCGTCATCAATGCCCATATATCTAGACTGCCAAAGTTTAAAGTACAGCCAGTAATATTGCCAGTTAAATAAAGAAGTTAAAGAGCGAGGAATATATTCAAAAGGCCCTGATTTTTCTCCTACTTCTTTTAAGGGAATAAATATTTTGATAATCCGGCGGTCTTCAGCATCGCTATGCCATAATAACGTACCAAATTGATGGTCGCTAGGAAAGTCTTGGCGCAAGTGGACACCATGAAAAGTTACAGGCAGACCGATATAATTCTCAATAATATTGAGCAGTCTTTTTTCTGTCGCCCAAGCGTAAATTTCTGGTGACTCTGTAACTGTATGGATTTGCGGCCACATTTCATAGATCGGCTGATTTTTATCTGGTTTTATTTGTGACCAGAGCTTATTAGCAGCTTTGAGCATATCTGGTGTAGAAGATAATCCCAATTCTGCCAAGGTGGTTGTATAAACACCCTCGCGTTTGAGAGTTTTTAAAATTTGGCGATCGCGTTTTTCTAAAAGAGGTAAATTTTTCCGATGTTTCCAGCGCGCGATCGCACAAATCAAGTCAGAATACAAAGCAGAGATTTTGCCTGTGATAACCTTCCACATAAAGCCAGTGTCCTTCAATTATTTAATGACTTAATTCTCTTTATTTTTGTACTTGTTGAGTAGTGACTTCCGTAGTTTCGGCGATGCTAGCTTCTTTAAAATACATCGCATCAACCACAGATAATCCAATTAAGGCTAAAAATGGAATCACTGTTTTAATCGCTGACATCGGCCATCGTTTTAACGCACCGAAAAAAACTTTTAGGTTAACTTCCTTACCATTTTGCAACAGCATTCGTCTGCAAAATTGCTTGGAATAACCGCTATCTTCGAGCTGTAAGATAACTTCGGGTATGTGTTTGTATTGCATTAATAGTGCAGATTTTGGCTCTTTCTGCCAATAACTCACACCAACAATACATTCTAAAAAAGTCTCTTTAGTCACAATTACACTACCATTAGCAGCACAATAACCCGCTAAATAAGCTAGAGATATCCAATTACTTGCTGCATCTGGCCAGCGTTGCAAAGCTTCCTTGACTAGGTTGGTGCGGTAAATTGTCGCCGTGAGAAATATCACTGCACCCACGCTTTTAGAAAAACAATGTTCAAAGATGGCTTTACCATCACCACAACCATCTTCGCTATCCGCATCAAACCAGCGATTACCAACTATTGTTGGTGGGTGAACTGCCTCACCTGTCATTTTATTACGCCCAGAAAAATTGAGAAATATTAGTGATAAATCTTCATGTTTTTTGAGCTTATTAATCACATAAGGGATAGCTCGATTTTGAATTGGATCGTCATCGCCAATCGTCCAAACATACTTGGTAGTGGCAGAATTTAGGCAAAAAATGATATTTCGCATTACGCCTAAATTTTCTGCATGACGATGAGATTTAAATGTAATGTTGCTAAGTATGCCTTGCCACTTTTTAATTACATCTTGAGTGTGATCTGGGGAGCAATTATCGGAAACAAAAATTTCACATTCCGATTCATAACTTTTAATAGCTAGAGACAACCACGCTAGTTGTTTGTCAAGCAATTCCGCCCGATTATAAGTAGGAATAGCAATAGTCAGCAATTTATTCATTTAATGGTTGGTAATCTATGGAATTAATTGAAAAAATAAATTGTTGTAAGTGATATTTCCCGAATAAAACAAGTTATCCGGAGATTTTTATTTGTTTTCGGAGTAAATTTGGGCTGGATAATTCTGTCAAATATTGTACAGTCAAAAATCCTCAAAAACCCGTATTTTAGGTTCTTGAGTGTGATGTTTTGCTAACATTCATGACGATTAGATCCCCAACTTTTACAAGAATTCGGGGATCTAAGAACTTAATCGTTACTAATCTTAACTATCTTTTTGCCCAAAAAAAGTCTTTGTCAATTTGCTCGGTGCGAATGAGATATTCTAGCTGCTTTAACCGCGTAAATCCTCTAAACAAGAAAGTATCTTCTGTCATATCAATTTGGCTGAACAAATTGAAGAGTTGTTGTGCGCCAAGTTGGGCATTCCAATCACATTTAAATCCGGGTAGCATGGTGTTGATTTTCTCAAAAGATACCCGATAGCTGCGGTTATCTGCACCATTGTCACCAAAAGATAACTGACAACCGGTAAATACATCTGCAATGATTTCCGCGATTTCTTTGACTCGATAGTTATTAGAAGTATCGCCGACGTTAAAAATTTGCTTGTGTACAATATCACGGGGTGCTTCAATAGCGCAGACAATGGCTTTGCAGATATCTAAAGCATGAACTAATGGCCGCCAAGGCGTACCATCACTGGTCATTTTTATTTCCTTGCTAGTCCAAGCCAACCCGGCTAAGTTGTTTAACACAATATCAAACCGCATTCTCGGAGAAGCGCCAAAAGCTGTCGCATTACGCATAAAGGTAGGCGAGAAATCATCATCAGCTAAGGGCATAACATCTCGTTCTACCAAGGTTTTACACTCTGCGTAGGCTGTTTGCGGGTTTACAGGCGATTCTTCGGTTACATCTCCCTCGGTAGCGACACCATAGACGCTACAAGAAGACATATAGATAAAGCGACGGACACCTGCTTCTTTAGCTAACTTAGCAAGACGGACTGAACCTTGGTGATTGATGTCATAGGTAATAGTCGGAGATAACTGTCCGGTGGGATCGTTGGAGAGTTCCGCCATGTGAACTACAGCTTCTACACCTTGCAAATCTTTAAGCAGGATATTGCGGATATCTTTATTTAGGGTTTTGGCTGTGACATCAGTACCGTTATACAACCAACCAACTTTATAAAAGCCAGTATCGACACCAATCACTTCATGTCCGCGTTCAATTAGCAATGACGGTAATAATGAACCGAGATAACCTTCTGTTCCAGTTACTAATATTTTCATTGTGGTCTAAGCCTATGTATTTCTATGAGATTGCAGCGTTAAATAAACTAATTAGGACTTACGCACTGAACACAAAAACCCTCACCAGGGTGGTCAAAAGTCAAAAGTCAATGGTCAAAATTCAGGTTTTTGGACTATGGACTATTGACCATTGACAAAAAGCATGAAAAATATCTGACACTGCATAAGTTCTAACTAATTTGTTTCAGTCAATTCAAATTAATGAACGGATAAAGCCAGATGTGACGGTGCGGGAATTTGTGCCACAATTGCTTTGCCAATTTCTAAGGAAGAAGTCGCAGCTGGAGAAGGTGCATTGCAAACATGAATCGAGTTTTCTCCTTGAACAATTAAAAAGTCATCGACAAGGGAACCATCATTTTTCAATGCTTGGGCGCGAACTCCGGCGTGGGTGGGAACTAAATCTTCGGCTTGAACTTCGGGAATGAGTTGTTGCAAACTGCGAACGAAGGCGGCTTTGCTAAAAGAACGAATAATTTCTTTAATACCTTCGTCAGCGTGTTTGGCAGCTAATTTCCAGAAACCAGGGTAAGCCATGACTTCTGCAAAATCCCGCAAGTCAAAGTCAGTTTTATGATAACCTTCGCGTTTGAGGCTAAGTACTGCATTTGGCCCGGCATGAACACTACTATCAATCATGCGGGTAAAGTGAACGCCCAGAAAGGGAAAATCGGGGTTAGGAACAGGATAGATGAGGGTTTTGACGAGATAGCGTTTTTCTGGGGTAAGTTCGTAATATTCGCCCCGGAAAGGGACTATTTTCGCTTGTGGTTCAACTTGTCCTAGTTTAGCAATGCGATCGCTATGTAAGCCAGCGCAATTAATCACAATCCGCGTCTCAAAGCTACCGTTATTAGTTTCTAGTACCTGATTTTTACCACTGCGGCGAATGTTCTCAATTTTGGTATTAAGGCGTAAATCTCCACCCTGTTGTTGAATTAATTCAGCGTATTTCTGGCTAACTTTTTTATAGTTAAGAATTCCTGTAGAAAATACTCTGATTCCCCCTACACAACTCACATGGGGTTCAATTTCTTTGACTTCTTCGGGACTAATTCTTTTTACCGGAATCCCATTGTCTAATCCACGTTGGTAAAGGTTTTCTAGGCGTGGTAATTCTCCTGCTGAAGTGGCGACAATTACCTTACCACAAATTTCATGTTCGATGCCATATTCTTGACAAAATTCCACCATTGATTTAGCACCATCACGGCAGAATTTTGCTTTAAAACTTCCTGGTTTGTAATAAATTCCTGAGTGAATTACACCACTATTATTACCTGTTTGATGGAATGCCCAATCGCTTTCTTTTTCTAATACGAGAATCTTCGCATGAGGATAGCTTTTACCTAATGCCAATCCTGTAGAAAGCCCAACTATTCCCCCACCAATAATTGCAAAATCGTACATGAGTATTATTGCGTCTGTAAAAACAAATAAAGTAGAGCGTGAGAAAATCTCACAAGTAGTCAACAGTCAATAGTCAACAGTCAACAGTCAATAGTCAACAGTCAACAGTCAACAGTCAACAGTCAACAGTCAACCCTATTTTCAAGTTAGCCCCTAGCCTCTAGCCTCTAGTTATGACCACACTTTCCAAGGAGCTTTATCGCTCTTCCATAAATCTTCGAGATAATTTTTATCGCGTAATGTATCCATTGGCTGCCAAAAGCCATTATGTTTGTAAGCTGATAATTGTTCCATCTCAGCTAGCTTTTCTAATGGTTCTTTCTCCCACACTGTAGCATCATCAGCAATAAAGTTAATTACTTCTGGTTCTAACACAAAATAACCGCCGTTAATCCAAGCACCATCTCCTTCGGGCTTTTCTTTAAAGCTGGTAATTTTAGTTTGTTCTTGTCCCAAAGAAATCGCGCCAAAACGACCCGCAGGTTGTACAGCAGTAAGTGTCGCTAGGGTATTTTGTTCTTTATGCAATTTAATGAGTTCTGTAATATTTACATCGCTCACACCATCACCATAAGTGAAGCAAAAAGTATCATTTCCTAAATGCTCGCGCACTCGTTTTAAGCGTCCACCTGTCATGGTATTATCGCCCGTATTAACTAGGGTCACACGCCAAGGTTCTGCATAGCCAGAATGCACATTCATTTGATTAAATCGCATATCAAATGTGACATCTGACATGTATAAGAAATAATTAGCAAAATACTCTTTAATGATGTAACCTTTATAACCACAACAGATAATAAAGTCGTTAATCCCATGAGCAGAATAACTCTTCATGATGTGCCATAAAATTGGCTTACCACCAATTTCTACCATTGGCTTAGGTCTGATACTAGTTTCTTCACTGAGGCGTGTACCCAGACCTCCAGCCAAAATTACTGCTTTCATGCAATTACCTCGAAGATTTGCACTTTCGTTAAGATTAATTAGCTTTAGGGATCTCTAAAAAATAAATTATTCCGTTTAAGTTGTTGACTGTTAACTGTTCACGGTTAACAGTTAAGGCATCAAGTAAAAATAAGTAGTGCGAGCATCTTGCTCGCGCGGGCAAGACTTCGGCGTGAGCGCTCAGTCGAACGCTGCCCGCACTACAAATATTAAATTGTTCCACTTATTTTTACACGACTCCTAACAGTCTGTAGGGGCGGGTTTTGTGAGGTACTCACGTCGAAAACAGATATGTCGCTTAAACCCGCCCGTACAACAATTACTTCGGAAATATTTTTTTTACTTGGAAGTCCCTTATTTGATTGAGTTGCTCGCGATGGAATAAGAATTTAGCAGTCTGGATTCATCAGCTGGAATGGGTTCTGTGCAAAGTAGCGGATGAATGGGTATTTTCCGACTTAAAAGTTGACAATTTGGTAGTCCACCCTTCAGTCAAGCTATATCTACAATTAGTCGAGGTCTAAATACCCAACTGCGGAAATTCTAAATCCCAATCGATATGAAGCGAACGCACCTGGTTTGAGAAAAATTTTTCATCAAAGTCTTCGCGCCGTGGAAACCCCTGCATTTATGCATGGGGGTAAGGCGCAGGCGAATTTATTCGCAGTCCCCCTTGCGGGGTTGGATAAGCAGAGGAGTAGTACTTATCCAAAACCCTGTATGCCGGGAATCGCCTTGCTACTCCAGTAAAGTTAGCTTCTCCCAAGGGGAGACGCTTCGCGAACGACAATGTTAGAGGTCGGTAACTATCCAAACGACACTGGTTTAACCCTTTTAAGCCTGTTTAATCGTTCGGTTCTAGAGCAAGGAACTAGCTACGCATTCCCTGGTAGGTCTTTAACTCTTGCCTCTAACGTAGTTCAGTTAAGAACTTAGTCTGGTCAGATGTGGGCTTTTTCAAGCCCCCGGCTTTAGCCGTGGGGTTTCTGACCTTATTTATCTTTCTCCGTAAATAATCTAACGAGATTTTTCCGCTAATTTGTAAAGAAAAGGTGAATAAACAGGTTTGATATGTAAAAGCTTGATGAATATCCCTCAGATAAGAAATTTAAAATATAAATTAAATATAAATTTAACTTCAAAATAAAAAGGGTTAGCCAGCGCTAACCCTTCTTGAACTTATGTTTTCACAATCATTACTAACAAGTCACGAGTAATTAAATTTACTCTCGGTCAACCGTCAACAGTCAACCGTCAACAGTCAACCGTCAACCGTCAACACCCTCGCCCTACTACCTTGTTGTTTTACCATCTAACATGGATGTACTTTGGAATAAAGTATCACATTTGTTTTCCACAACAATACAGAGACTACTGAGAGCTTGTTGGTAACTATCCATATCTTCTTGTTCCAGGGAGACTTTAGCTGATGTTTGCAAATCTTCAACTGCCTGGAGACGATTGCTATTGGCGTTACGTCCCCCATACTGAGATAGTTCGTAACGAATCATACCTCGTTTGAGATAGGCTTTGGCCATTTGCGAATTGATTTTTAATGCTTGGTCAAAGTCCGCGATCGCTCGATTGTACTCTTGTTGATAATTACTGCTGTATTGGGCGACTTGCGAGTATACTACAGCTCTTTGATAATAAGCTTCGGCTTTTGTAGGATTGAGATCAATCGCTTGGCTAAAGTCTTTGAGGGCTAGCTGATAATCGTTTTGAGAGTCGCCGCTATATTTAGCCATTTGCGATCGCACTACGCCGCGTCTGATGTAAGCTTCAATTTCTTTGCTATTCAGGCGGAGTGCATTGTTAAAATCAGCGATCGCTAAATTATATTCGCGATCGGGATCGTTGCTATATTCTGCTAGCATGTAGCGAACGTTACCCCGATTCACAAAAGCTTTAATTTCTTGGGGATTGAGTTTTAAAGCTGCGCTATAATCTGCCAGTGCCCCTTCGTAGTCTTTCATATTGTAGCGAGCATTAGCCCGGTTAATATGAGCTTTGGCGTGGCTGGGGTCTTTTTCTAAGGCTTGGTTAAAGTTTTCTATCGCCCTTGCATAGTCGCGGATTTTATAAGCTGCATGACCTTGTTTATAGTAGTCAGCAAAATCGAGATTGTTATTAGTTTGTTTTTGCGGTGTAAGCAGACTTTGCTGAGTATAGGCATTTTGAGTGACATTGGTAAATTTTACCATCACATCTAAGTAACCCAACATACCGAAACCCAACACGCACAAGGCTAGAGGATAAAACTTCTTCTGCTGTTTGAGTTTTTGATAAAAGGGAGTTTTTTGCTGAACTCCTGGTTGCCAATAAGTTGACAAGGGAATTGCTGGCTGCTTCGGTTTTTTACCTGGCTGGCTGTGGCGTTTTTTAGTGGGTATCCGGGGTTTAAGGTGTTCTTTGGCCGCGATCGCTTTATGTGATGGGAAGGGATCGCGTCCGCCTAAGCGTAATGTCCGTTCGCACCAGGGGCAAGATTTCAGATGGTTGTTGTAGTTATGCTGGGGATTGACATCACAGGTAACTAAACTGTCTTCAGCTTCCGCAATTGCCGATAGCCAAGTTTGGGCGCTAGGACGCAGATGGGGATTTTGATGACCATCTTCAAAACAACGCCAAAATAGTTCTTGCAAAGCAGGATGGAGAATTTCCCAAGCTGGTGCTATTGGTGTGGGCTGATATGGTACGTGCCGCTTTTTACTGTAAGTAAAATGACCAGCCGCGATGCGGGATTCATAGGCTGGTGGTTCGCCAGAGCCTTGATAAATCCCGGAAAATGGGTGAGTACCTTCCATTAATAGTTGGAAGATGATGACTCCTAACCCAAATAAGTCATGGGTAATTTCGCGATCGTATTGGGAGAAAATTTTATTTTGCAGTTCTGGTGGCGTAAACTCTGGTTTACCAACAGGACAGCGATAGACAGCATGGCTATCGGGATCGATAACTTGAAAGGAGTCTGTATCTACTAAGGTTACTAGGGCGGTGTCGCTGACGAGAATATTTGACTCGTTGACATCACCAATACAATAGCCACTATTGTGTAAAGCCGCAAAAGCAGCTGCCAGATTTCGCGCCGTGCGTAACAGATACTGATAGTTGAATAACGGACAATGTTGGCGGCGGGTTCTGGGGTTGTAAAAGTCAATAATTGGACGCATCCCCCGAATGCGCGGCATTAAAAAGCCGATAATGCGATCGCTACCATCGACAGCGCGCAATAAATCCATTGGCCAAGCAATCGAAATATGTCCCAAACTTGCTGTCGGGTTTTCTGGCGGGTTAGCCAGCATGGCTTGCAGTTTGTAAGCGTGGTCTACTGTCGGTTTGTGATAAACCTTAGCCACCAAATTACTATGAGATGGTACTGCATAAATACATGCTTCACCACCCCGCCCTAAACTGACGTTAAGGCTGAGAATTTCTTGTTTCGGAAAACAACGTAGTACCTGCATGATAAAGTCACGGTTAACGGGGGTTACTTAAAAAATGCTTAATCTGGCGGAATCGTGGCTTATGGTTTGCCCAGAGCAGCTATGATGAGCGTTAAATCATCATCGGTACGTTGTGTAATCCGCTCAGACCCTAAAAATTTGACTAACTGTTCTTTGGCTAAAATCTTGTCCTGGGTATTCGCCACAAAGTCGAATAAGGGAAAGAAGAATGGTTTGTGTGGTTCCCCAACTACCATATTTAAAGCCAGCATTTGTAGTCCATCGGTGAGCAGCCCAACGTTGACTATTGCTTCGCGCCATAGTTTCATTTGCGCTGTTTCTAAAGCTCCCGGCGAAGTTAGAAAAGTGGTTTCATTGATATATTCACCACTATCAGGCATGGTTAATGCCAGTAAATTACCCATGCTATCCTTCGCTACTGCCAAGCCGTCACCAATTTGCGCTACGGCCACCACTTCTGGTGTGGCAACCATAAGAATTAAAGTAGTTGCTAAGTCCTGAGGTTGTTTGTTAGTCGCAGCAGCTTCTGTTTCCACTGCTGTTTTTGCGGCTTGCATCGCGTCTGCCAACAGCGATCGCACGCTCGCATCATCAGCTAGAGTATCACAAGTTACTTCCTGATTAGATATATTTTCGATTGCTGTTTCTACAGCAATCATTGCTCCGACTTTTCCTTGGCTAGCTGAACCAGCCCCATCTGCTGCCGCCGCTACTAACACATTCTCTGACAATAATTGCCAGTGGTGAGCATCCTGACACAGCTGTTTGTTTTTGAGATGGCTTGTACCGCATACCGATGCAGCTACCACCTGCCATTGAAGTATCTGTTTGGTCATATTCATAAGTTTTCTTGCAGCAACTAGCTGTGTTAGTATCCAGTTGCAACTTGATTACACAGTACCCCAGCCAATTGGTGGTAGTGCTACCTGTTCATCTATCTGTGAGTGCGAAACAGCTGACATACTAGCTGACAGCCAAACAAACATTTCGATAAAATTTAGTCCCTTGAGTTTTAGCGGTGTCCGCACGCCTATTTGATTTAAGCGTGTCATATTCGCATTTTCTACGCCAACCGTAAAAAACGCTACCCGCTTACTGGCTTCATCACCTTGTAAACGCTTACTCGCTTGCTCGACCACTTGGTCTAGCTCCCCTTGTGGCTCTCCATCGGTAATCATGAATACCCAAGGACGGTAGTAAGCAATACCATTGCTGCGATATTGAGATTTCCGCTCTTGAATTAAATCCAAGGCTTTGTTAATCCCTGAACCCATTGTAGTCAATCCTTGTGCTGTGAGGATTGGCGGGTTAAATTGATCGGCAGTGACAAAATCTTGGACTACATTAACATTACTATCAAATGTAACTATTGCTACTTCTACCCTTCTAGCCGCTAAGGAGTTCTTAACTAATTCATCCTTTAAACTCAGCAAACCTTGATTTAAAGCTTCTATCGGCTCTCCTTGCATAGAACCAGAGGTATCTAGTAATAATACGCAAGGACAACGTGGTTCTGGATTCTCAGCAAATTCTACGACTTCATCAAGCCTTAATGTATCATGCATAACGTTTTGTGTTATGTTATAATTCAAACTCTTTTTTCCTTTTACTAAAAGTATATAGTTTCCAAGGTGGCAAAAACTACATTTAAGGGATTTTCTGGTAGATAGCTTAACCTTATATTAATTAAGATAATTGGACTCAATTCTCTTATTCCTGAGAAAAATCTTCAGCAAAAGCGAGTTGAGTCAGATAGGAAACCACTTAGAGTTTACATTAACTTTATCAAAACAGCTATTAACGGTAATAGTTACTGTAAACCCAGAATACAATAAACACTTACCTCTGCCCAGACAATAATTTAAAGCTTTTGTGTAGAAACCCCTAATTTTATATAAAAAGAATAAATATCTCAGACCCAACAATATAATCATCAGAATTATCCTCAGTAAATATATCAATCCGAGTTGATTGGTAAAGTGAGTAAAGTAGAGGCAAACAACAGTCAGGGACAAACTTCTATGGATATCTAGCTAACGAGCGCAAAAATCAAATAGAAGCCCTAAATGTTCACAAAAAATTTAAACTACTGGCTTCATCAGCAGTTTCAGTAGGCAGTACAAAATTTAACAAACAAGCTATACTGTTGTGTTTATAGCTTCTGAGATATAAATATATTTCTCTAAAAATAAATTGTTTTTAGAGAAAAATAAACACTAAAACCATTCCTCATTAGCGTCATTTTAAATTTACCTAGATTCACGTTGATTTCCGGAAACTTGAGCATATGAATCTTAGTGGCACATTTACCAAACTCAGTCCCCAGAATTTATTAAGTCAGTTAGCTAAAAGTTCTGACAGCACTTGTCTTTTAGTATTTAGTAACTCAGTTTCTTGGGCGATTTATCTAGAACAAGGCAAAATTACCTATGCTACTCATTCAGTGGAACCATTCGATAGATTAGAACGTCACTTACGGCGTCTCAGTCATCAAGTACCGCTTCTAGACAGTCAAACCCGCGTCCAATTACGGCTGATGTTTGAATTTGACTCTCCCAGTCAACAAATAGAACAGCAGAGTAATTTTGCTAATCAGCCGGCTGAATACCAAGCAATTACTTGGCTTGTTAACCAAGGGCATTTGCACTCGACTCAAGCAGCCGTGTTAATCCAAGAATTGGTGAAAGAAGTCATAGAATCCTTACTGTTAATCAAAGTAGGTAGCTTTGAACTCAGCAATTTACCTTCTGACGTACCAAAACTTTGCAGGCTAGACGTAGAAAAAATCATCGAACGCAGCCAAGCAAGAATACAGCGCTGGCAAGCTTTTGCTCCTTATATTTCTTCTCCTTATCAGCGTCCTTACCTGTTTATCAACAAATCCATCCAAAACCCAACTTTTTTAGATTTGCAACCAAATTTAACTAACTGGATGAAGGGTTTTAGCCTGCGTCATTTGGCAGTAATTATGAACCAAGATGAGATCCAATTGGTTCAACAACTGTACCATTACATTGTCAATGGCGGAATTATCTTGCATGAAGCAGACCCACCATTTGATAAATTACCAAAGACATTTGGCGAATCCACATCCTCTGTGGAACAGGTAACAACACTCATACCACATGAATTAGAGGAATTAGTCGATCCAGTCGCAGAATCAGGTAGTATAGATGCTAAAACCTATCCCAATCTGCTTGTAAATGATATACCTTACTTTGAAGAACCTCCATATATTTCTTCTGTGGTTGAACACGAGTTTCAGGAATTAACCACAACAAATAACATAAATTCTGCACCGGAAAGAGTAACTACAGCTACTGCTACTGCTAAAAAAGTTTACAAAATCATTTCTGTAGATGATAGTCCCACTATTCTGAAAGAAATTAGTCGTTTCTTAGAGGATGAAAATTTTTCTGTAGTTACTATTGAAGATCCATTAAAGGCTGTGATGTCAATTATTCGGCACAAACCAGACTTAATTTTACTGGATCTAAATATGGCAGGTATTGATGGTTATGAATTATGCAGAATTATCCGGAATAATTCAATGTTCAAAAATACTCCCATTATATTTGTTACAGGAAATAAAGGACTTGTAGACAAGGTGAAAGCTAATTTAGTCGGAGCTTCGGGGTATTTAACTAAACCTTTTACCCGTGCTGAATTACTTAAGCTTGTTTTTATGCATTTAGCGTGATGACCTAAAAATCATACCAGTTTAAACAGTGAATTAACAGCAATATGGCTACAGTTTTGATCGTTGAAGATACGCCTTCGCAATTAGAATTAATTAACAATTTTCTCAAAGATAGCGGTCACGTTGTGCTGAAAGCTTATGATGCTAAAGATGGTTTAGATCAAGCAGTCAATAACCATCCTGATGTGATTATTACTGATGTAGTCATGCCAGGATTAAGCGGATTTGAATTTTGCCGGCAACTAAAAAGAAATCCGGTAACAGAGAAAGTACCGATTATTATTTGTAGTTCTAAGAACAAAGAAATTGACAGAATTTGGGGGATGAGACAAGGCGCAAAGGTGTATTTAACTAAACCTTTTACCAAACAAGACTTACTCCGCGCTTTGGAATCGGTTTTTGGTTAAAATTATGGATAATTAAATAGATAAATAATGTATATCCGTTGACAATTGACTGTTGACTGTTGACAGACTTAAAAGCCTTTTATTGTCAGGGTTTTATCTTAGCTTGATGTCCTAATCTATCTGGATACAGCTATATTGTCAATAAATCAAGTATTTACGTAGGGGCACAACATTTTTGTGCCCTTGTAATTATTTGTACATATATCCAGAATATTTTATGCCAATTTAAATAGTGTTTGCAGCACATCAATGTATTATAAAGCGCATAGCATTGCCTACCATCTGCCGCATTCTTTTTTCAAATTGATATTAGCGCCAAGTATTTACCTAATCTTATCCCTACTGGCGTGGCAAGCTTAAAATGGTGAATTAATAAAACTCTTGTGGGATGGGCGTCTCGCCCGTCCTGGGCGGACAAGTTGTCCACCCCACAAGAAAATCATATTGCCACATTTTAGCTGTGTCAGTCCACTACCTAGATTCACCATTGGCTTGCTGGTTAGCATTAGCTTTCGCCGCTACTAATCGAACTAACTCAATATCTAAACTTAACGCCTCAGCTATTTGTTCGACAGTTGCGCCTAAATTTAACATGAAAGGAATGGCTTCTAATTTCCCTTGTAACCTTCCTTCGAGTTTACCTTCTTCTTTCCCTTCTTGCTTCGCTTCTTGATAAACTTTAGTTTGTTTCAACTCGCTAAATCCAAACATTTGTTCAATCTCCTCTCTACTTTTTTGGGGAAATTTATAAATAATAATGGTTTCTATTAATTTGAGAAATTCCTGTTGAGAAATTTCTGAAGTTATTTGTTGTTTGGCGAGGTTGATTAACTCCCTGGCTTTTGTAACTGCACTATTTTCAGGCTCTACTACTAATTTAACAGTCTCAATCCCAATTGACTGTGAAGCTGTGGAGTCTAATTCGTCTAAATATATGCGCGTGACTCGCCCGGATGTGAGTAATTCTGTATATCTTTCTGTTGCGCCTACATCAATACTGCGGCTGGGATAAACTACAACTCCACGCCAATTGTTGGTAAGTTGGGTTTGATCTAAGTAAAGAAAGATTTCGGAAAATAGGCGAGAGTAAAATTTTTTATCGGGTTGAAATTGAACTTCTACAAAGTAGATAGGGGATAATGGATTACTTTTAGGGAGAAATACCCCATCAATACGGAAAGCAAGCTGTTTGACTTCAACAGATGAAAATTCGTATGTATTAGCGGTTTCGGGTGGTTGGTTGATGAGTTCAAAAAAGATACTGGGGAAGCTTTGGAATAGGCGGTAGAATATGGTGTCTGTTTTCACGCTGATTGATGCAGAATTGAGACAGGTTTATACACTTATAATTATTTGCACATAGATCCAAAATATTTTATACCAATTTAAATATTATTTGCGGCAGATCAATATATTCTAGGGGGCATGGCAATGCCATGCTGCCGCATTATTTTCGCAAATTTGGATGAATTCACGTTGATAGATTCAACATCTGCGAGATTATTTCCGCAATTTGCTGGAACCAACGTAGTAGGATTGTTCAAGTGAATGGGTAGACTTTGCTAAGAAGCTGCGATCGCTCTTTAGCAAGCACCCTAAAATGAGAGCAAAAGACGATTCCTAAAACAAGCACACTCCATGCGTATCTCTTTAAACTGGTTGCAAGAACTAGTAGAAATCAAACTGAGCCATGAAGAATTAGCCGAAACCCTGACAATGGCTGGGTTTGAAGTAGAAGATATTGAAGACCGCCGCACTTGGGCTAATGGCGTGGTTGTGGGGAAAGTGCTTGAGCGTCAACCCCACCCCAACGCTGATAAATTAAGTGTGTGTCAAGTAGATATTGGTGCAGCTGAGACTTTAAATATTGTCTGTGGTGCGGCGAATGTCCGGGCTGATATTTATGTAGCAGTTGCAACTACAGGTACTTATTTACCAAATATCGATTTAAAAATTAAGCCGGCGAAACTGCGCGGTGTTCCTTCTCAAGGAATGATCTGTTCTTTAAAGGAACTGGGCTTAACTAGCGATGTCGATGGAATTCATATTTTTACCCAAGAAAATCTCGCCTTGGGTAGCGATGTCCGGCCTTTGTTGGGGCTAGATGATGTAATTTTAGATGTCACCGCCACAGCCAACCGCGCTGATGCTTTAAGTATGGTGGGTATCGCCAGGGAAGTCGCCGCTTTGACTGGTGGGAAGTTGAATATTCCCCAACCGCGTGAGGTGACGATTAACCAAGGTGGGGGAAATTTAGGCTTAAGCATTTCCGAAACCCAAGCTTGTCCGGCTTATTTTGGCACTGTAATTGAACAGGTAAAAATTGCGCCTTCGCCAGCATGGTTACAACAACGCCTACAAGCTGCTGGAGTACGTCCCATCAATAATATTGTGGATATTACTAACTATGTATTGTTTGAATGGGGACAACCTTTACACGCATTTGACCGCGATCGCCTGCAAGCTGTGGCGGGAAATGGTAATTTAAATATTGGCGTCCGCTTCGCCACAAATGGGGAAAGCTTGAAAACCTTGGATGGACAAACACGCAACCTCACAGCCCAAAATTTATTGATTACCGCTAACGATAAACCAGTGGCGATCGCGGGGGTGATGGGTGGCGAAGAAACGGAAGTTGATGCAGGTACGCAAAATCTAGTTTTAGAAGCCGCTTTATTTGATTCTGTGGCGATTCGTCGTTCTTCTCGCAGTGTGGGTTTAAGAAGTGAATCCTCAGGGCGATACGAAAGAGGCGTCAACCGGGCGGAATTGGAAGTCGCCTGTCGTCGCGCTTTATCCCTGATAACTGAACTGGCTGGTGGCGTGATTGTCAAGCAAGAAATCGCCGATACTCGCCCCGATCCCTCAACTTGGACGGGTTCGATTGGGTTGCGGTTAGATAGAGTCAATCAAGTACTCGGCCCTATCGATTTAGGGGAAGAAACCGGGGAACTGGAAGAACAAGACGTTGAACGCATCCTCACCGCCTTAGGCTGTCAACTTACCCCAACAGGCGATCGCGCTTGGACAGTTTCTGTACCGCCTTACCGTTACCGCGACTTAGAACGGGAAATTGATTTAATTGAAGAAATCGCCCGTCTCTACGGCTATGACAAATTTTGTGATACTTTACCGCAAAAAGCCGAAGCCGGTTATTTACCTTTAGATCAGGAATTAATTCGCAAATTGCGGGCTTATTTCCGCGCCGCCGGATTGACAGAATTAATTCAATATTCTTTAGTGAAACCGGGCGAAGATAGACAAGTGGTGCTGTCAAATCCCTTGTTTGTCGAGTATTCGGCGTTGCGTACCGATTTAATTGCTGGGTTAATTGATGCTTTTCAATATAACTTAGAACAGGGTAATGGTTCGCTTAATGGCTTTGAAATTGGGCGGATTTTCTGGCAAGGGGAAGATGGCTTGCAAGAAGGCGAAGCGATCGCGGGTATTATGGGAGGCGATCGCACTCTCAGCAAATGGACAAGTAGCGGACGAGAACAACCCCTGACTTGGTACGAAGCCAAAGGAATTTTAGATAGCGTTTTTCGCCAACTAGATTTAGAGGTAGAATACCAACCAGATCGCCGTGACGAACGCTTACACCCTGGGCGCACAGCTTCTTTATGGATTGGCGGTAACAGACTGGGTATTTTTGGACAACTCCATCCCCAAATTCGCCGGGAAAAGGGTTTACCAGATTCCGTGTACCTCTTCCAGCTAGATACTGATGTGCTACTAGATGCATTAGATAGCGATGAAAGCTTAGTACCAGTATTTCATCCTTATTCCACCTATCCCGCCAGCGATCGCGATATCGCTTTCTTTGCACCCGTAAAAGTTACCGTTGCGGAAATCGAAAGAGCAATTAATAAAGCTGGTAAAGGCTTACTGGAATCCGTGGAATTATTTGATGAATATCGCGGCGAACACGTTCCTACAGGACAACGCAGTTTAGCATTTCGTCTAGTTTACCGTGCGAGCGATCGCACCCTCACCGATACTGAAGTCGAACCAGTACATAACAAAGTGCGGGAAGCTTTGGTAGAAAAATTCGGCGTTAGTTTGAGGAGTTAATTTCAGCTAATGCGCGTCTAAATTGCATGGGAGCATCCCAAATGTGCAAAAACGCCCTCACCCTTATAGGGTGGGGCTAGAAATACGAAGCCTGCCAAGGCAGGCTATCAAACTTTTAGCCTGCCTTGGCAGGCTTTGTTGCTATAGCAATACCCTAGAAGGGTATTACGTCAAAATTGGGAGCATCCCAATTGCATAACTACAAACAAAGGCTGTTAACTGTTGACTGTTGACAGCCTTCACTATTAATTGTGCAACTTAAAAGCAACTCGTAGGGGCAGGGGATAACCCATACTGGTCAACTTAACGCGAAACCCGCTTTGTAGCAAGGTTTTTGCCCTCACCCCCAGCCCCTCTCCCACCGGGAGAGGGGAGCAAGAGATTTAATTCCCCTTCTCCTGGGGGAGAAGGGGTTAGGGGATGAGGGCGAAAGTTTTTGTACCCTATATAGCTTTTAGCTTAAGTTGACACCAATGGGGTCACCTTGTCCTTGAATTTATGTATTTTTTATTACTAAATATTTATCATATATCAGTATTATTCGCTATAAAACACTTGTCGAACTACCAAGAAAATTCTCTAATTGCGAGCTTTTTTGTCTTATAAGCTCTGACAAATTCCTCTTATATCAGTTTTTCTCGAAAATAATATTACTCCAGTATTTTTATTTAAATAGATTTACTAATTAACTAATATTTTGAGGTTTGTAGCAGTTCTGGTTCATTAACAAAACGTAGACGTTACTTTAAAAGCCCATATAATAGAATTTATCTCAAGCTCATCAAAGAGTCTTTCACAATTTATTACAACAGATTAAAATAAAACATCAAACCTACCTTCAAGAACTGATTGTCAGCCAACAATATCCAAACATAATTTTATGCGAACCAATGCATCTACCGATTTAGCAGAAGTTTCTGATATAGAAAATCAAAGTGGTGTGGAATCTTTAGCCCAACAATGGGCTAAAAAATATATGCAGAACCTGCAGCCAGATGCTAACTATGCAGAGGGTGTAAAGACGCAGAATTTAGCTGCAATAGTATCATCAGCAGGTAGAGCAAAAACTGCGCAAAAAATCTTAGAGTCATTACGCAGTGTTAGTGCTAAAGCGTGGAATCAAACAGAAGCACTATTAGCAGAACAAGTTAAATTACATTCCATAAATCCCAACCTCATCAATCCTTGGGAAATAGCGGGAGATTCGTTTAATATTTATCAAAAAGCGTTGGCAATATACAGCCAACAACCTAACCTGCAACCTTTGGCTGCGGTGATGCAATTAGCACAAGCAGGTAATCCCCTGTACGAGCAAGCATTAGCACTTTATAGCGAACAAGTTGCACCTAATCAGCTAACTACAGTTGTTGGTGGCGATATCGGAGCAATGAGAAAAAAATATACCAGTCAAGATCCGCGAGTGATTGGCTTTGTGACAATGCAGTTTCATTACACCAGCCAAATGTTGTTAGAACTGCTGGAGCCAATAGAGCGATCGCTCATTGGTGCATACTTTAAAGTGATTGACGATCACTTATATATGCCCCTACAACGTGCTTATGAAGCCGCAGCTCAACATGATTATGATTCAACCATCATGTCCGCAGTTCGCAAGCTGTTACCAATGAGTACACAAATTGCCAAAAAGATTTTTCAACAGGTAATAGAACTCTATCCCAATTACCGTTGTTTTTCTGGTAATTTAAGCGATCCATTGGTGAAAATCTCCAGCATTCGCGATGTGGAAATGTTTCAAGTATACCTATGGGTGTGTGCTTTAGAAGGAAACATCACCGCAGTGCAAGAAGAGTTATTTCCCTTGTGTATCATGCTTTATCCCAGATTAAAAGTAGACTGGGATCTCGTGCGTCAAATGTTGGTTTTGCTGAAGCAAGAAATAGAAACTCACCTTACACCAGCAGAAAATGATACTTTAATCCCCTATTTGCAAGCGTTGTGGAAGATGTTTTCTACAGAAGTCATTCGTTGATTGGGCTAACTGGGATTTTTAACTATACCCAACAGCCTGAACATTCATCTAGGCCTGTAAAAGCTAGGACTTACGCAGTGTCAGATATTTTTCATGCTTTTTGTCAATGGTCAATAGTCAATAGTCCAAAAACATGAATTTTGACCATTGACTTTTGACTTTTGACCACCCTTGTGAGGGTTTTTGTGTTCGGTGCGTAAGTCCTAAAAGCTTAAAAGTGAGATGCTCTTGTTAGTTTAATATGATTAATGCGGCACAAATTTCTGAAAATATCAGATATTTGCAAAATGTCGTTCATTTTTTTGGCTTTTAATCAAGCCTAATTTTGTCATTTCATCTCGAATTTGTTATGCCCAAATACATCATGTGCGGAAGTTATTGTGAAGACGTTTTAGAAAAACGTGCCCCTTATCGCCAAGCCCATTTAGACGGATTAGCTAAACAAAAAGAATCTGGCGTGTTGATTACTATAGGCCCTACAAAAGATGTGACACAAGTTTTTGGTATTTATGAAGCTGAAGACGAAGCCACTGTACGCCAGTTAGTTGAAAACGATCCTTATTGGCAAAATGGTATCTGGACTGAATATTTTGTTAAAGAGTGGATTCAAGCGGTTGGGTGAAATAATTCGTAATTCGTAATTCGTAATTTTTGCTCTCGTACTCTGTCTTGAAAAGTTCTGAGCGCCGGAAGCCGGCGCTCAGACTTTTCGCTGCGTCTCTGTGGTTAGATCAATTTAAATAATGTTTGCGGCACATCAATATATTCTACAGGGCATGGCATTGCCATGCCCCTACCATCTGTCGCATTCTTTTTTCAAATTGGTATTAGATAAATTTTTTTCCACCGCAGAGAACACAGAGAACACAGAGATTTTCAACAATCATTAAAATGTTGCAACATAATTTTATTGTGGGGTGGACATCTTGTCCGCCCAGGACGGGCGAGACGCCCATCCCACAAGAGTTTTATTCATGCACTATTTTAGCCTTGCCACGCCACTACACATACTTAAATTTGTTCCATAATTAAATTGGATTCCCAGACTTAAACCCCTACTAATAACCTGGCTTTGCGCAAAATAAAAGTTAAAATTGTTTCTTCTTGGGAAATTATATCTGCTTGTATTTCCATTCCTGGAAGAATTGTATATTGGCGATCGCTCTTGATTAAATAATTTTTTTCTGGTATAATACTAACCTCAAAATAAGGCGCAGTCGTTGCAGCTGGGTTGGGATTTTGCTCGGTAATCGCATCTGCTGCGATCGCAATCACTTTACCTGCTAAAGTGCCATAATCTGTGTAAGTATAAGCAGATACGCGCATATTCACCCGTTGTTCAACGCGCACTGTACCAATATCTTGGGGAGATACTCGCGCTTTAATTACCAAGGTAGTGTTTTCTGGGGCGATTTGGGCGATAGTGTCGCCAGGGCGGACTACTTGTCCGGGGTTGCGCAAGCCTAGCTTTAAAATAGTTCCATTGACTTGCGCGCGAATCACCGTATCTTGCAAGTCATCGCTAGTTTGTTTGAGTTCCTTGCTCTCTTGATCAATTTGCGTTTGTAATTGGACTTTTTGCTGTCCTAAGGCTTCTCTATCTTTCTGTAGGGTAGCTAGAGTTGATTTTCCTCTGGCTTCGGCTTGGGCGATTTGTTGTTGCGCGATCGCAATTGTCGCAGAAGTGGGGTTAAGGCTAGTTTTCGCCCGTTCTAATCTGGCTTTTGCAGCTATGTAGTTTTGGCGCTTGCTTTCCACTTGCACCATTGCAATCGCTCCTTCTTTTCCCGCACGTTCAAAGGCTGTAAACTCAGCTTGAGTAGCAGCGACATTGGCTTGGGCTTCTTCTACTTCTCGTTGCGCGATCGCTTTTTTATCTCCGTACTCGCGCTCAATGCGAACTAGCTCCGATTGTGCAGATGCAGTAGTGCGATTCATTAAATTTTGCTCGGCGGCTATTTGCGAGTTAAGATTTACTCTTTGCGCCTCTAATTGTTGAATTTGGAGATAACTTTGCTGAATACTGCTTTCTAGCTGTCTTTTGCGAGTTTGCAAGCGAGAATCATCAATCAGTGCAATTACTTGTCCCTGTTTTACTTTTTGATTTTCGGCTACATCTAATTTATTAATTGTACCTTCCGCAGCCGCCTGGATAATTTTTACCTCACCATTAGGGCGCACCACAGCAGGCGATCGCACAACCACAGGAAATGGTGTCACAGCTGCTATCCCAACAGCTATAACAATTCCCCCCAACAAAAAAACCCCACCCAAAGTAGCCCAACGACTAATCGGGGGCATAAATTCATCGCTATTCAAAGGAATGACAAATTCTTGATTAGCAGATTGCGGTTTTTTCTGAAACTCTGGGCTAGATGGGGTAACCATGCGGGTGGAATATCACAGTATATTTTTTAGCTCTGTGTTTAGATTACCCACCACAAATATTTTCTATCTTTCAGCTAGTGCTTTGTCTCATTAATTTATGTATGGTAAGTTTCTTCTTCTTTTCTCTTCCTTCGCGGACTTCGCGTCTTCGCGGTTCGTTTTTTACCAATCATATTTAATGCGACAGACCACTAGGTGTTGCTTTAACTCTACTTTTGGGCATTTTAGGGGATAAGAACCAGGAAAAAAATCCCTTTTAACTTCTTATCTCTGTGTTCTCTGCGCCTCTGCGGTTCAATAAATCTTTTAAAAACCACACCAGACACAGAAAGCGCAGAGAAAAACCGAACCCTATTGAAATCACAGGTGCTATTCACGTTATATCTATGAAATACAAAAGCGTTTTACAGCATAGTGAAGAAGATTGTGGAGCGGCTTGTCTGGCAACAATTGCTAAGTATTATCAGAAAATATTTGCACTCAACCGTATCCGGGAATTTATCGGTACTGGTAAGCAAGGAACAACATTACTAGGGTTAAAGCGAGGGGCGGAAGCTTTAGGTTTTAATACCCGTTCGGTGAAGGCTTCACCCGCCATTGTGGATAGGCTAAACGAGCTACCTTTACCCGCGATTATCCACTGGAAAGGTTATCACTATGTAGTTCTTTACGGGCAACGTGGTAAAAAATACGTCATTGCCGATCCGGCGGTGGGGATTCGCTACATCCCCAAGCAGGAGTTACTTGCAGGTTGGAATGATGGCATTATGCTGTTGTTGGAACCCGATCCGATTCGCTTTTACCAACAACAGGAAGATAAAGTTAGTGGATTCGCTCGATTTTACAAACGTGTTGCGCCTTATCGCGGAATTTTATTTGAATCTTTGCTGATTAACTTATTTCTCGGCGTGCTTTCCCTAGCATCGCCGTTTTTAATTCAAATTCTCACCGATGATGTGCTGATTCGGGGCGATACCCAATTACTTAGAGGATTAGCGATCGCAATTATCGTGATGACAATTGTTAGTAGTACCCTGAGTTTAATTCAAGCTAACCTCGTCACCCAATTTGCCCAACGTCTAGAATTAAGTTTAGTCATGGAGTTTGGGCGAAAAATTCTCCGCTTACCCTTAAGCTATTATGAATCCCGTCGCAGTGGAGAAATTGTTAGTCGCTTACAAGATATTCAACAAATTAATCAATTAGTAGCGCAATCTGTCGTTACCTTACCCAGTCAATCTTTAATTGCCTTAATTTCCTTAAGTTTAATGCTTTTCTATAGCTGGAAATTGGCGATAGTCGTGCTGATTTTAGCTGTAATTAGTAGCATGACTACCCTGATTTTTTTACCCGTTATGCAACAGAAAATTCGTAGCATTATGGTGTTAGATGCAGAAAATCAGGGATTATTGGTAGAAACTTTTAAAGGTGCTTTAACTCTCAAAACTACCACAGCACAGCAGCAATTTTGGGAAGAATTGCAAAGTCGTTTTAGCCGCTTGGCGAGGTTAATTTACAGTACTGCACAAATTGGCATTACCAATAACACATTTTCGACTTTCATCTCTGGGGTAGGCGGGATTGTTTTGCTGTGGTTTGGTAGCAGTTTAGTAATTGGGCGAGAACTGACTATTGGACAATTAATTGCCTTTAATACCATGAGTGGCAATTTTCTCAACTTTATTACTGGTTTGATTAACTTTGTAGATAAATTCATGCGGGTGAAAACTGCTACTCAACGCTTATCAGAAGTGATTGATACAACCGCAGAAATTGACGAAACTGATAATAAAGCTTATGCCCAAATTCGTGATGATGCGGATATTAGTTTATCGGAACTCGTATTTCATCACATTGGTAGAGTAGATTTACTTGATGATTTCTCATTAATAATTCCGGGGGGAAAAACTACAGCCATTATTGGTAAATCGGGATGTGGTAAAAGTTCCTTAGCTAAATTAATTTCTGGGCTTTATGCTTATAAATCAGGTAATATTCGCATTGGTGCCTTTAACTTACAAGATTTAGCCTTGGATTGTCTGCGCCAGCAAGTTGTACTAGTACCCCAAGAAGCCCACTTTTGGAGTCGTTCAATTGTCGAAAATTTTCGCCTTGGTTCGCCAAATATTACTTTTGAGGAAATTGTCTCTGCTTGTCAAATTGCTGGAGCCGATGAATTTATTAGTAAATTACCAGATAAATATCAAACTATTTTAGGTGAATTTGGTGCTAACCTATCCGGCGGACAAAGACAAAGGTTAGCCATAGCCAGAGCCATTGTTAACAATCCACCCGTACTCATTCTAGATGAATCCACAGCCGGACTAGATCCCATCAGCGAAGCCGAAGTTCTCGATAGACTAATAGCTGTGCGTCAGGGAAAAACCACAATTATGATCAGCCATCGCCCCAGAGTGATCCAAAGAGCAGATTGGATCATTTTCTTAGAGCAAGGAAAAGTGAAAATCCAAGGTACCTGCGAAGATTTAGAAAATCAAGATGGCGATCACATTAACTTTTTAAAACCCTAATATATTGTACAGACGCGATTAATCGCGTCTCTATTTAATTTAAAATCTTACCCCTAACTGTCCATTAAAGCCGCGCACAGAATTGTAGCCAGCGCCCACAAAAACATGATCTGTAGCGCCTACTTGAACGCCACCAGAAACAGCAACGCCTTTATCTTCAGAATAATACCCCAAGCCGACATAAGGAGATATTACTGGGAGACTGATAAATTTTAAAACATCTACGCCTGTAGAACCGTCAGGCCCTACGCCTACTTCCACGCCTAAATTTAACGCTCTCGCACCCACAGCATAGGTAACATCGCCATCATTACCACCCACGGAAACCCAAGGTTGGGGGATTAGTTGCGCTGAAGCCTGATTTGGGCTGAAAAAAGTTAAAAATCCCAATGATGCGAGGATTGTCTTGATAATTATGGCTTTTTTCACGTTTTTATCCTAAAAATTACCTATAACATTATATTTTTTTGTCAGAAAATCTCTGGTATTACATGACTGTATAGCCTAGATTTATCTATGATGTATATTTATGACGAATTAACCTTGTCTAAGTGCCCAATCAATTTACCAAAATTTGTGTTCCTCATCACATAGTCAATAAGTTTAGATTTTTAAAATTTACTTGCTCATTAATTTTCAATATACCTAATATCAATTTTATGTGAGGCTGCACATAACGCCCTCAGGCTGGAAGCCTGGGGCTAGAATTACAAAGCCTACCTTTGCAGGCTAGATTATATGCATCTTCATGTTGAATTGGTATAAGCTGAGTTTTCAGCAATTGAATAGTTTTTGACTACAAGAAAAATTGATAAATAGCTTGCTGAGAAAATTACAAAAATCTTAAGAAGAAGTCGATTTTTTAGACTCAGTATTCATCAAGTATTGAACAGATGAAAAAAGTATGAGATTGTGGAATAATGAGTGAATTAGTTGCATATTTCTATCAAAGAATCACCCATGATATAGGAGGATTTTTAATTACATAATCTATTTATCTATTATTGGCAAATTTTGTAATAACTTGAATATTAGAACTCAGTTTATGAGTTGAGTAGCAGGGATGCTGATTCTAGTGATAAGACTAGATCTGCATCTTCAGCTAGCTATTAACTGTTAAAGGCTGCTTGAATCAGTCTTTATGCCTACTCTCTCATCTGTAGGGTAATAGATTCATACTCTTGGCACTTACAGATGTAGATTATTGCTGTGTAATTATGTTTATAATCTCAGATTATTTCTGTTAGTTATTGCTTTGCTCACCTCAATCAGTAGGTAGCAGCAAACATCTAGTACCGCTACGCGGAAGTCAAAAGTCAAAAGTCAAAAGTCAAAAGGTTAATATATCAAGGCTTTTGGCTGTTTGAAATGGTAGCTTTATTTACGCCGTCTTGTACTAGAGAATTGTTAGCAACTGAAGTCTACTGCGTAAATCTATTACTAATTTCTTTCACCTAGCAAGAGAAGGAATCTATAAAAATGGCACAATTGTTTGAAGCATTCAGGATTCGTGAAGTTAATTTTCGCAACCGCATTGCCGTTTCACCGATGTGTCAATATTCCAGTACCAACGGTTATGCTAATGAATGGCACAAAATACATCTAGCTTCCCGCGCAGTCGGCGGTTCTGGTTTAGTTTTAACAGAAGCAGCAGCAGTAGAACCAAGAGGACGCATTAGTCCCCAAGATTTAGGAATATGGTTAGATGAACATGTTGATAATTTAGCTCAAATCGTCGAATTAATTCATAATTTTGGCGCTGTAGCGGGGATTCAACTGGCTCATGCGGGGAGAAAAGCCAGCACAGCCAAACCCAGCAAGGGAGGAAAATTTTTAGATGAAAATCAGGAAGGTTGGCGGCCTTTAGTTTCCAGTAGTGCGATCGCATTTAGTAAAGATAGTCCCATACCAGAAGCCTTGACCATTGAAGGTATTAAACAAGTTACCGATGCTTTTGTCAAAGCTGCGCAACGTTCTTTACAAGCTGGCTTCAAAGTTATCGAAATTCACGCAGCGCACGGTTATTTAATACACCAATTCCTCTCACCCTTAGCGAATACTCGCACCGATGATTATGGTGGTAGTTTTGAAAATCGTACCCGATTGCTTAGAGAAATCGTTCAAAGTGTACGCGAAGTTTGGCCGGAAACACATCCATTATTTGTGAGGATTTCTGCAACTGATTGGGTAGATAAAGGTTGGGATATCGAGCAAAGTATTGCTTTAAGCGATAAACTCAAATCTTTAGGTGTGGATTTAATAGACTGCTCCTCCGGTGGCATTATACCGGGTATTAATATCCCCCTAAAACCAGGTTATCAAACTCAATTTGCTGAACGCATCCGCCGCGAAGCAAATATTGATACAGGCGCAGTTGGCTTAATTACATCACCAGAACAAGCAGACAAAATCATTCGTACAGGTAGCGCTGATATTGTGTTGTTAGGTCGTGAATTATTGCGCAATCCTTACTGGCCGCATCTGGCAGCAAAACAGCTAGGACATGATAAACTCTGGCCAGTTCAATATGACCGAGCTTGGCAATAATCTCAAGTCTTCCCATTTCTTCTCTAGATATGGTGGGCATTGCTCACCATTATTAATAAAAACCCTCGCCCTCATCCCCTCACCCCTTCTCCAGAGGGAGAAGGGGAATTAAATCTCTTGCTCCCCTCTCCTGGTGGGAGAGGGGCTGGGGGTGAGGGCAGAACGTTATCGCCAAGCGGGTTTCACGTTAAGTTGACACTTATGGGCACTGTCATGCCCTCTAGAATATATTGATGTGCCGCAAAAACTATTTAAATTGGTATTAGGGAAAAACCCACAATCAAATATAGGACTTACGCACAAACTACGGAAGAATCGAACCGCGTTCGCGTAGCGTCTCGCAGAGAAGACACGAAGGACACGAAGAAATAGGAGTTTCAAAGGTATTTTGCGTAAGTCCTGAAATATTAAAATCTCTCTCCCCTCACACCTAACCCCTCACACCTAACCCCTGAGCGAAAAAGCAGAAATTCTGATTAAAACTTGGGTAAGCCACAGACGGCGTTATAGATTAAATAATGTACCTGCAATACCGCAGCTGTACTAGCTCGGTCTCAAAATCAAAGGTTTGGAGATGTTTACTCTATCAGAAACTTCTATCGTTACAACAACTGTCCTGGTAGCTTTTGGCATTTTGGGTTGGGGCTTTTATCGCGCTAGACCTTTTGGTAAGCTGGGAATCTTGGCCTGGTTACAGTCGGTGGTGTTGATGGCTCCTTGGCTGTTGTTTTTTGGCTTGTTTGCCGCCGGAATTTACATCAACATAGTGGGTATATTGTTTTTGGTAGTAGGTTCGGCTGGGTTGTATGTCTATTTAGGAAAGCAATTGCGTTCAGCCGGACAAGATGAACTCATTAAGCAAAGAGCAAACCAAAGGTTAGCAGCTGAAGCTTCATCGGAAGGTAATACCGCACCAGTTTCTCAAACTCCTGTGGGAGTTGGGGAAATAAAAATTGAGGTGGTGTCAATTCCCGAAGATGATTTGAGTGCAATTAAAGGGATTTTTGGGATTGACACATTTTTTGCTACAGAAACAATTCCTTACCAGGAAGGGGTAATTTTTAAAGGTAACTTGCGGGGAGAAGCGCAAGAAATCCACACTCGCTTGAGTAAAAGTTTACAGGAGCGTATAGGCGATCGCTATCGGTTATTTTTGGTAGAAAATACAGATGGTAAGCCTGTAGTTATTGTCCTCCCTAGTCGCAACGATCCGCGCCCCGCATCTTTACCCCAAAAAGTATTTGCGGGTATCCTATTTATCGCCACTATCACTACCAGTTTGGAAGCTGCGGGAATACTCCTGGGTTTTGATTTATTAGCACAAACACAACGCTTAGTAGAAACTTTACCCATAGGTATTGGCATATTAACAATTTTGGTAGCCCATGAAATTGGTCATTGGGTACTGGCGCAACGTCACCAAGTCCGCCTTAGCTGGCCGTTTTTTCTCCCAGCAGTGCAAATCGGCTCTTTTGGGGCAATTACTCGCTTTGAGTCACTCTTACCCAACCGCACAGCTTTATTTGATATCTCTTTAGCGGGGCCTGCGGCTGGTGGTATAGTTTCTTTACTCATGCTGATTGTTGGTTTGTTGCTATCTCATCCCGGCAGTTTATTTCAAATTCCCAATCAGTTTTTTCAAGGTTCAATTTTAGTCGGTAGCTTGGCGCGAGTTGTCCTTGGTTCGGCTTTACATTCACCTTTGGTAAACGTTCATCCTTTAGTGGTGATTGGTTGGCTAGGGTTAGTCATCACCGCGTTAAACTTAATGCCAGCCGGACAATTAGATGGTGGGCGGATTGTCCAAGCAATTTATGGACGTAAAACCGCAGGTAGAGCCACCTTAGCAACTTTGATTTTGCTAGGTATTGTATCTTTGGCTAATCCTTTGGCGATGTATTGGGCAATTTTAATTCTGTTTTTACAACGGGATTTAGAACGCCCCAGCTTGAATGAAATTAGCGAACCCGATGATGCAAGGGCGGCTTTAGGGCTGTTAGCGCTATTTTTAATGATTACCACCCTGCTTCCCCTGACACCTGGCTTGGCTGGGCGCTTGGGAATTGGGGGCTAGGGGCATCCAATGTTTTAAATACCCAATAAATTTGTAGTGCGAGCGTCTCGCTCGCTTTTGAACACCAGCGAGCAAGACTTCGGCGTGAGCGCTCAGTCGAACGCTGCTCACACTACGAAATATGGGTAATTTATTTTTTGTAATACCAATTTTAAACAAGAATGCGACAGATGCGTAGTGGCGCGACAAGGCTAAAATGATGCATTAATAAAACTCTTGTGGGATGGGCGTCTCGCCCGTCTTGGGCGGACAAGATGTCCACCCCACAAGAAAATTATATTGCCACATTTTAGTCTAGACACGCTAGTAGGTTGGGTTAAACGGAGTGAAACCCAACATATACAAGGCGTTGGGGTGTTGGGTTTCGTTCCTCAACCCAACCTACATTTGTAGCGAATGAGGAAAATAACAATAGTTTGCTTACTTTAGTCTCATCTCTCCCCTGCTCCCTGCTCCCTGCTCCCCTGCTTCTTACGGTTTCCAGCCGGCGAGTAAATTGGGGTAGGTTGTGCGGTTGGGGAAGATTTGCTGTAATCCTGTTTGCCTATCTAAAGGTTTTTCTTTACTCATGTTCCATAGGGTTTCGTAGAAAAAGAAGGCGACGCCAGCAAAATTGCGATCGCGTACTTTTTGTACTTGTGTTTGAATTTGTTGTATGGGTACAGATCTACCTTTTAACCCAGATAATATGCCGATACTCACCGGTATATGCTTTTTAGCCGCTATAACTTCGGGATACTCTAATTCTTTGACAAATACTTTCAAATCATCCCGATATATTTGCAAAACTAAATCTTCGACTAATCCCATGCGTTCCCATTTCTGCCAGTCGGCTAAAAAGTATTCGTAAGAGAAACGCTGGGGATTGGGCGCTACAGATACTATACAGTCTTTTTTCACGGCTTTGATAGCTGTAAATACCTGTTTCATATAGTTGGTAATTTTATTGGCTCTCCAGCTTACCCACTCTGGGTCTTTTGGATTGTTAGAAGGTGCAAGTCCCCGGTGTTCTTTTCTGTAGAGAGCTATCGTGTAAGGATCGTAGCCTAGCTCTGAGGGTAAGCCAAAATGGTCATCAAATTGAATCCCGTCAATATCGTAGTTTTTGACAATTTCCACGATTAAATCTTGGATAAATTTTTGCACATCTGGGCGAAAGGGACTCAACCAAACTCGGTCGTGGGTACCTTCTTTAACAATCCGCGTTCCGTTACGCCGATTGGTTAGCCATTGGGGGTAACGTTTGGCTAATTGGGAATCAGCTGGAGCCATAAAGCCAAATTCAAACCAAGGAATAACTTTTAAACCTTGCTTGTGTCCTTCTGCTACCACTTCTTTGAGCATGTCTCGCCCTTGCAATCCCGGTGTGGGATCGAGCGATCGCCCTATGGCTGAGGCAGCAACTTTGCTAGGATACAAGGTATAACCCCAATTCCAGACTGTGGGGTAAACAACATTAAAGTTAAGTTCTTTGAGTTTTTGTAAAGAAGATTTAAGACGATTTCCCTCAAAGAGAACATCGCTATCAATATTAGTTAACCATACACCTCTTAATTCCGTTCCTGGCGATCGCACAGGAGGAGAAATGGGAGTTTGAGCATTTAACGGGAAAGAAAGCATGAAACTCGCCACCATGCTCAAAACTACAATAATTGCAAATAATCCCCGCTTGCTAGTTTGGTAAAAATTCCCTCTCACAACAGTCGCTAACCGCTTCACCAGTTTCTTCATCATTTGTTACAAGCTTTGTCATACACAAACCATGACTTTAATCATCCACCAGAAGTTGCATTAATACATGCTGATAGAATTGCTTGTTTTATGGCTTTTTAAATATTTATACCAATTGTTGTCACGAATGTATGCTGATGATGTAAGTTTATAATTAACACTCTTTATAGGATATTTCACCAAAAAAAATCTCTAATTTTATTTTTGATTGATGCAGGCAAAGTAATGTAACATACCTGGATTTTTGTCTATAAATTACTCTATGAACGTGTGAATTTGGCTTATTTGTAATTTCGATTACATGCATTTACGTTATTTTTCCGTAAATGTGGGGTCACACACTCCACCCTCAAATATTAAATCATGCGTATCATTACTGTAGGTCATCAAATAAAATGTTATCCAATTTTACCTAGAATTACATTGGATAACTAGTTGGTGAGCGAATTAAACTGAAAAGGCTAAGGTACTTTTAAAGACCAAAGGCAGGATTTTATAATGATCAGCAGCTTTCACAATTCACAAGATGGTATGGGGAGTACCATCGCCTCCACCAAACGACTCGCAAGAGCGTTGATGGTTTCTGCTGGTGCATTTTCATTAATCTTGGTATCTTGCAATTCTGCCCACAGGCAACAGCAAGTACTGAATCTGTTAACAGAGTTTTCATCAGCACAAATCCAAGAGATTGTCCTACCACCGGCAACTGAAACACTTTATACAACCATTTCAACGACAGTCGGCGTCGCTCAACCTGAAGTTTTGATGGTCAGAGGTTTAGAATCTGTAATTGATATTAATGAACTGATCATTAGTACCAATCTGATGCGAGATGAATTTCGCAAACAGTTTCATTGTCCTTTGGTGTTGTGGGTAAATGATGAAATTCTGCGCAAACTAGTTTGGTTAGCACCCGATCTCAAAGACTGGGCAGCCAGTACTATTAGATTTGATGTCCCAAACTCGCAGACAGTGGAACAACAAGCTCTTAGTGCTTAAGACTTTTGGCGCTAGCGATCCAGATATCAGATTAATGTGAGATTTGCACCTAAAAAGGCAAAAAATTAGCTATATCAAATTTGATGCGCCAAACCATCAATAAATATTCAATGCTTAATACAATTGTGGATTATTGTAGATTTTAAGGTTTAAGTTGACTGAGCATGAGGCTATGGTCAAACTAAAGTCTTGCATTAAAAGTATTTTCAACCCCGGCGAAAGCCTAAATACGAATTGTGCATAGTGGTACTAGCTCCAATAATTCAGGAACAAACTATAAACTTATAGGCGTCTATCTTCCCATCTGCAACAGAAGATAGACGCTTGTTTAATTTCTAGTCAATAGTCAATAGTCAATAGTCAATAGTCAATAGTAAACCACATCTATTTTGAGAACCATAGTTTTAAAAGTAGTGGGAGCATCTTGCTCCCTGGTGGTAGTAGCGGGCAAGACTTCGGCGTGAGCTATCAGTCGAACGCTGCCTGCACTACTCCTGATTTCAAAATGGACAAGGTTTAATTGGTTATTAGTTATTAGTTATTAGTTATTAGTCAGGGTTTAATGTTTTCAAGCCTAAAAGGGTATAGGTTTCAATTGAGGTATTTTATGAAAGGCTGTATGGGTAATCATTCTACCAGCGATCGCGCTAGGATTTTCACTGCTTTAGTGTTAACGGGAATTTTATCTGTTGGTAGCGGGTTCACATCTATTAAAAGTAGTCATGCTGCTGCTTTGGCGCAGTCTCCAGAGACGACAAACACAGTCAATAAACAAAATATTAGACAAAATAAATTACCACGTTCAATAGTAAATGCAGTTATTCAAGATGTGTCGCGCAGAACGGGAATTAATCGCAATCAACTGCGACTAACTGATTACAGTCAACACAATTGGCGCAATGGCTGCTTAGAACTACCTCAACCAGATGAATTTTGTACCCAAGCGATAGTTCCTGGTTGGCGATTTGTGATTTCTGATGGTAGACAAAACTGGGTTTATCACACTAATAATAACGGCAGTTCTATCCGGCTAGCTACAGCACAAAATCCGACAACTAACCCGACTACCCAATTACCACAATCGGTGAGCAATGCGGTTTTACAAGCTGCGTCTACAAAATTGCAACAACAGATTTCTCAGCTAAAAATTATTCAAGCGCAACCACAAAATTGGAACGATGGCTGTTTAGAATTAGGTACTGCTGCTGAAAGTTGTCTGAGAGCTATAGTACCAGGTTGGCGGGTAGTGGTGGCAGCTGTGGGACAAACTTTGGTTTATCACACTGATGAGACAGGTTCTACAATACGTTTAAATGAAAACGCTAGCCAAACTACAAGTCAGCAATTACCCCAAACAGTGAGAGATGCGGTTTTGCGTCAAGCTTCCCAGGTTTCCGGGTTACCTATCAACACCCTCAACATCGTTGCGTATAAACAGAAGAAATTTGCTCGGGGTTGCGAACAGTCAACATTTCCCAATCCTTGCGATCCTGTATTAATATCTGGTTGGGAAGTATTTGTTAAATCAAATAATAGAATTAGTCCTTGGGTGTTTTTCAGCGATGAAACTGGTTCTCAAGTCGATTTGGTAAATCGCGATCGCCCGAATAGAAATACCAATAGTGGTAAACTCACAGCAGTAGCCATTCCCCAAAACGAACTCCCAGCACCATTAGATAGAAATGTGGTATTTCGCCAAATTGCTAGTGGGGGTTTGACTGGCGCTACCTATGAAACAGTTTTACTCGACGATGGTAGCTTGATTCGAGTGAAAATTGGCGATGCTAACGATTCTGAACGCAGAGTACGCCGAGTTTCTTTGCAACAGGTACAACAATTTCAACAATTGTTAGCTAGCAGCAGATTTACACAGTTTAAAAATTTGAGTTACCCCGCACCTATTGGCGCTGCTGATTACGTAACTTACACTCTCACCAGTGTAGATGGTACTGTTAAATACAATAATATTTCTCAGGATCAGTTACCCAGCGATTTACGCAATGTCATCAAAGCTTGGAATCGACTGCGGAATAATCCTATATCTGATAGCGGTACGGGTAACAATACAGGTGACGCTGTACCAATTCCTACAAATGAAATCCCATTACCTTTAGATAGAGATGTGGTATTTCGCCAAATTTCTAGTGGTGGCTTTGCTGCTATCACCTATGAAACTGTTTTACTCAAAGATGGAACCTTGATTAGAGTGCGGGTTGGCGATGCTAACGATTCTTCTCGCAGCGTGCGCCGCATTTCTCCCCAACAAGTGCGACAATTTGAACAGTTAATTGAGCGATCGCGTTTTGGTGAATACAAAAATTTGAGTTATCCAGCACCCCCAGGCGCAGCTGATTTTATTACTTATACCCTCACCAGTACCCAAGGCACAGTGAGATATAACGATGCTTCTCAAAAGAGCTTACCACAAAATCTTTTGCAAGTAGTCAATGCTTGGAATCAAATTGGTAACATCGCTCGATAATTGCTGATTTTCAAAAATCACCAAATGATAAATAAGAGCGCATATTTCATCATTAAATATGGTGAAATATGCGTTCTGTAGGGGCAAGGCATTGCCTTGCCCTCTTAGAGTATATTAATGTGTCGCCAATATAATTGCACTTGGTATAAATATAGGAATCCGATTTGATTATTGAAAAATCTAATACCAATTCAAATAATCTTGGCGACACATCAAAATATTCTAGAGGGCATGGCAGTGCCAGTGCCCCTACAATCTGTCGCATTCTTTTTTCCAATTGGTATAATACCAATTTCAATAATCTTGGCGACACATCAAAATATTCTAGAGGGCATGGCAGTGCCAGTGCCCCTACAATCTGTCGCATTCTTTTTTCCAATTGGTACAAGTATGTGTAGGGTGCGTCTATTTCAGAAATCAAGTATGAATCCTATAGGCGCGAAAAAATAAAATATTCTATTCTTCTTTCTCAAATAATTCTAATAACCCAACTGTCCCGACAAAGAAAGTATAAATAGTATATTGTATTGCCATTTTCTGTTTAGAATTAGCATAAAAACCTGCAATAATCGCCTCAATTAAATGAGCAGTAACAGCAAAGCGACCAATCCAAAAAATAGGATTTAGGGCGCTAGGTAAACTCATATTATTAGCAATTAAATAAATATTTTCTAATTCTAAACCTATGACGCTAGATATCAGTACCAGAGAGATAACTTTGATAATCTGGTAAATTTTTTGTTTGATATATTTAAAATTCATTGCTTGCTAATTTTTCTCTACATCATTATAAATCGAGACTGCCTAGGGACATCCAATTTTTTAAATACCCAAGGGACTTCCAAATAAAAAAATATACAACTATTGATTGTGGGGTGGGCGTCTCGCCCGCCCATAGTCAAAGGCGGGCAAGACTTCGGCGTGAGCGCTCAGTCGAACGCTGCCCACCCCACAAGATTGGATAATTTATTTCTTGGAAGTCCCTTATCTCTGTATACAGATTATCACTTAAAATTAATACATAAAAATATATAACAACAAATGCACGCGAATAAACATAGATGAATTTTTACTTCATCTACAAGCAAATTATTCTTTATTAAATATCCACAGTCTTATCCCAAACCGATTAAATCTGCACGGGGTTTAAAGGTTTCAATTTGGCGAATTTTTTCGTAAAGTTCTTTTTCTTCGTCACTAATAGTTTTTGGCGTGACAATTTGAATTTCTACTAATTGATCGCCACGTTTACCCGCTTCACTAGGATAACCTTTATTTGCTAACCGAAATCTTTGACCGGATCTCACCCCTGGCGGAATGGTCATTTTTACAGGGCCATCTAAAGTTGGCGCTTCTACCTGTCCCCCTAAGACTGCTTCGCTGGGAGTTACAGGTACTTGGCAAAAGATATTAGAACCATCTAATTTAAATAAAGGATGGGGTTCGACGGTAATTTTTAAGTATAAGTCACCACCACCAATGCCTTGATTACGCAGGCGGATAGTTTGACCTGTAACCATTCCCATCGGCATAGTAACTTCTAGCGATCGCCCATCTTCTAGGCGAATGCGTTCATTACCACCAACATAAGCCTTTTCTAATGGTAGAGTCAATCTCGCTTCGATATCGCGACGAGCGGGACGCGGTTGGCTTTTAGGTACTGTGTATTCAACTCTACTTTTAGTCGAACGAAACGGATCGCTATCTGTGTTGCTAGCTGCACCATTTTTGCTGCTTTTTCGCCCTACACCAACACCAATGACTTGGTTAATAAAACTTTCAAAATCTGCAAATTGGCTAGGATCTACTTCTTGAGTGCGGTTATTCGGGCGATTATTCCAATCTTTAGCCTTTGGCGTTTGTTTATTAAAGCCTTTTTGCTTCCAATAGCGGCTAAACTGATCGTATTGCGATCGCTTGGCTGGATCGGAAAGGACTTCATAAGCTTCGCCAATATCCTTAAATTTCTCCTCAGCAGCTTTGTTTCCTGGGTTTAAGTCAGGGTGATACTGTCTGGCTAAACGGCGATAAACCTTTTTAATTTCCTCACCTGAAGCTTCTTTAGGTACTCCTAAAATTTCGTAATAATCGCGGAAATTCTGCAAATTTTGCATAGTTCAGTTATTCAACTTTAAATTTTAGATTTGAGATTTTGGTAATCAGTCATGGATGCTGTTAGTTGTCAGCTTAGGGACTAGGGAAAAAGGATTTTCATCCTAGCTTGTGAGATTTTCTCGTGATTAGCTGACTAACTAACAAATTACCAATTACCAATTACCAAATCCGAATTTTGATGCAATTTCACTCGTTTGTTTGCATACTACAACCAATCGTCATCATCATCATCCCAGTTATCTTGGTAGCTGGGGCGAGGTTTGCGCGAAGAGCGATCGCCTGAGGAACGATTATCTCGTCCATAATCTCTGTTAGAATCCCTGCCATAGTCTCTGTTTGTATTTGAGTCTCGGCCATAATCCTTGGTAGAATCCCTGCCATATTCTCTATTGGCGTCTCTACCATAATCTCTGGTAGAATCCCTGCCGTAATCTCTATTGGCGTCTCTACCATAATCTCTGGTAGAATCCCTGCCATAGTCTCTGTTTGAGTCTCTACCATAATCTCTGGTAGAATCCCTGCCATAATCTCTGTTTGAGTCTCTATTGGAGTCTCGGCCATAATCCCTGGTAGAATCACCTCTGCCAAAAGAATCATTCCAGTATGAATCTCTGGGAGAATCGCGATCGCGTTCTTTATCGCCACCAGTGAAGATATCGCGAATTGTACCAAATAAATCGTCGTCTTCGTCCTCAGCATAATACTGGCGGACTTCCCGGTTTAATTCATACAAAGCATCTTGCAAATCGGCGTAAGCTTGATCGATTCCGCGATCGTCGTTATCTTTTAATGCATCCTTCAGTTCGCGAGAGATATTATCAATGCGTTGGCGACGACTCCGCGCAAACTGCATTCCAAATTCTAACGCTACTTCTCTGAGTTGGCGTTCGGCTTGACCAATCAAACCCTCAGATCGAGTGCGTTTTTCTACTCTTTCTTTGCGTTCTCTGTCAACATCAGCGTATTTTTGCGCTTCTTGAATCATCCGGTTAACTTCTGACTCGCTCAAAGTCGAAGCACCTTGGATGGTAATACTTTGCTCTCTACCTGTAGTTCTATCTAAAGCTGTGACTTGTAAAATACCGTTAGCATCAATATCAAATGATACTTGAATTTGGGGAATCCCTCGCGGTGCTGGCGGGATACCATACAGCTTAAACCGTCCTAAAGACTTGTTATTAGCTGCCATTTCCCGCTCGCCCTGTACTACGTGGATTTCCACAGTATTTTGGTTATTTTCTGATGTAGAGAAGATATCAGAACGGCGGACTGGGATGGTAGTATTGCGGGGAATTAATTTTTTCATCACACCGCCAATGGTTTCTAAACCCACAGATAACGGCGTAACATCCAACAGCAGCACATCTTTCAGTTCCCCAGCCAAAATACTGGCTTGAATCGCCGCACCAACTGCGACAACTTCATCGGGGTTAACGTTTTCATTCGGTTCTATCCCAATTAAATCGCGCACTAACTGCTTCACCATGGGAATGCGTGTAGAACCGCCTACTAATACTACTTCTTCAATATCTGCGGGTGAAAGACCGGAATCTTTTAAAGCGCGTTTAACTGGGGTGCGCAAACGTGCTACCAAATCGCCGCATAAATCCTCAAATTGGGCGCGAGTGATGCGGGTTTCTAAATGTTTGGGGCCGTCCTCAGTCGCGGTGATGAAAGGTAAATTAATATCAGTGACGCTCACAGCAGAAAGTTCAATTTTCGCTTTTTCTGCCGCTTCCATCAGCCTTTGTAAAGCTTGGCGATCGCGTCTTAAGTCTACCTCTTCTGCTTCTAAAAATTGCTCTGCTAACCAATCAACAATTTTTCTGTCAAAATCATTACCACCAAGCTGCGTATCTCCACTAGTGGCTCTAACCTCAAAAACCCCATCACCAACTTCTAGAATCGATACGTCAAATGTTCCGCCACCTAAATCGAATACTAATATAGTTTCCGTACTCCCCCGATCCAAGCCATAAGCTAAAGAAGCGGCGGTAGGTTCGTTAAGAATCCGCAACACTTCTAAACCAGCAATTCTCCCCGCATCGCGAGTGGCTTGGCGCTGGGAATCATTAAAATAAGCAGGAACTGTAATAACTGCCCCTGTAACTTGTTCGCCCAGGTAGGTACTAGCATCATCCGCCAATTTTTTCAGCACCATTGCCGAAATTTCTTCAGCAGCGAAATCCTTATTCAACCGGGGACAAGCAATTTTAATATTACCAATTTCGTCTTTGCGAATAGTATAAGGTACACGCTTCGATTCCGGATTTAGCTCGCTATATCTACGCCCAATAAAGCGTTTTACCGCAAAAAAAGTATTTTGGGGATTCAGCACAGTTTGTCGCCGCGCCATTTGTCCGACAACTCTTTCGCCTTCCTTGCTAAAGCCAACAACGGAGGGGGTTGTGCGCATTCCTTCTGCATTGGCAATCACCACCGGCTTGCCACCCTCCATCACGGCGACTACTGAGTTGGTTGTACCCAAGTCGATGCCGACTACCTTGCCCATGCGTTACTCTTCTCCTAAATGTGTCTTACTATATATATTATGATTAGGCGAGAATGCCTCTAGCTTTTTCCTTTAGGGTAAAAACCCCTCAAAGGTATAATAGTCATTATTAAAGTAGACAGGATCGGGATTTTAGCTAAATTAGTTAGTTGCAAGACTAGGATAACATTGACAATGGTTGGTGTGTTCAAAGGTGCTTGGTCATTGGTCATTGGTCATTGGTCATTTGTCATTTGTCATTTGTCATTTGTCATTTGTTATGAGTCATTCTCCTTCCCTTGTCCTCCTTTCCTTCCCTTCCCTTGTCCCCCCCTCCGTTACGAATTTTTCCCGCCTAGCTGCTGAATAGTTAAAAAATTGGATTTAAAAACCAGATTACAAACTTACCTTACAGCAATTGCCCGAGAACGCGATCCCTACATGGCGACGGCGGGACATTTCTTTGTCCAAGAATATATTCGGCAGCAATTTGCTCAATGGGGAAGTGTGGAAATCCACACCTTTGAAGCGGGGAGTAAAACCTGCCAAAATCTGATTTTAAATTTACCGGCTGAAGCTAAACGACAAAAACGAAATCTGCCACCGATTTTAATTGGCGCGCACTACGATGGTGTACCGGGTACAGTTGCAGCAGATGATAACGCTACTGGCGTGGCGGTTTTATTGGAATTAGCAAGTAAATTTGCAGCGCAACCAGCTAAATATCCTTTGCGGCTGGTGGCGTTTGATATGGAAGAATACGGCTTATTGGGTAGTGCTGATTATGCAGCTTTGTTACGCCAGCAAAACCAACCCTTACGCTTGATGTTATCTTTAGAAATGCTGGGATATAAAGATTCTACCCCTGGTAGCCAAAGCTATCCACCACCATTAGAGAAGTTTTACCCCAATACGGGAGATTTTATTGCTTTAATTGGAAATTTGCGGACAATACCCGACTTATTTAGTATGAGTCGCAGTATTCGCCAAGCTGGTATATCTAGTCAATGGCTACCAGTACCGAATCGTGGTTTAATTGTCAGACAAACTAGACTCAGCGATCATGCACCGTTTTGGGATGCAGGTTATCCGGCAATTATGGTCACAGATACGGCATTTATGCGCAATCCACATTATCATAAACCGAGTGATGCGATCGCGACTTTAGATTTAGATTTTCTTGCTGGTGTCTGTGAGGGGTTAGAAATTGCTATTCGGCGGTTATAACTTTTAGTTCCCCAGGCTGATATCTTCGGTGTTAGATAAATTAGCAAAGTGCGATCGCATATTGGGAGTTAGACTAATTAAATCATCAATATTGCGCTTCATCGTCTGACAAATCCCATCCAAAGGTAAATCGTTAGCATCATAACCAAAAGGATTTTCGATTTCTAAACCAATAGCCTCAATCCCAAATAAAGTAAAACTAACTAAAGCAGTAATTAAACCCGTCCACAAACCCAAACTACTCACCATTTGAAAAGGTAGCAACAAACAGTAAAGTAATAACAATTGCTTGAGATGAATAGCATAAGCAAGTGGCATCGGTGTTCTTAAAATTCGCTCGCAAATTCCTAAATTATCTACCAAATTATTCAATAACTCTTGCATAGATATTAACTGGTAGCTATTTAAGCGATTGCGATTATATTGTCCTTGTAAATAATCGCCAATCCAAAATGCCACCTCGATGGGGGGATTATTCATAATTTTTAATTCCAAATACATCGAAGCTGGCATTAATTTTTTTAACTCATGATTTACAGGTTCTTCCCGTAAATGCAATTTAGTCGCCACAGCAAAAGCTACTAATAAATATAAAGCAGTTTTTTTATCTTTACTATCTTCCGGGGCAACCTCCTCAACACTCACCCATATTTGTCGCGCCAAATTTCGCGTGGTATTGACTATCGCACCCCAGCTTTTTCTCCCTTCCCAAAAACGTTCGTATGCTGTATTTGTCCGAAAAACCAGCAATAAACCTAAAACAATACTCGGAATTACACTGCCTAAAATAGGTTGGGAAACGGGAAGTTTAAAATAGTAAAGTATGGAAACAATAGTGCCAAAAACTCCACATAGTATCACATTTTTAGCTATTGTTTTGAGAACCGACCCTTTAATCTGTAAAACTAGGGGAATTTTTTTTGCTTTATTATCTGCCATACAACTGACCTAAATAACCGATTGCAATTCACATCCTCAAGATAATAACTCTAGGTGTAGCACAATTGACAACGATCAACATGCGACAGATTGTAGGCGCATGGCAGTGCCCATTGGTGTCAACTTAAGCTAAAAACCTTTCTCTATATCGTTTCCAGCCTCTGGCTGGAAATGCATATTCGTGGGCTGCTGCCTCGTCTTCTGATAAATTGAGGCAGAGCCTCAGGATCATCGCTCCCACGCAGAGCATGGGAGCCAGTTAACATGCGACAGATTGTAGGGGCATGGCACTGCCATGCCCTCTAGAATGTATTGATGTGTCGCAAAAGCTATTTAAATTTGTATGAAATTATCTCGTGATTAGCTGTACGGTACGACAACTAAGTGGGTGCAAGAAAACCCAACTACATTAAGCAATGTAAATGATTATCGGTTTTTATATCTTGCGACTGATTAATTACCCTAACTCAGTCAACATAATGAGCAGGTATAAAACAGTATCAAAGAAAAATTATGACAGAAAAGTTTAACAAGGGCGACAAGGTGAAGTGGAATACAGCCCAAGGTGAAACCACTGGCGAAGTTGAAAAAAAATTGACTTCCCCTACAGATATTAAAGGACATCATGTTGCTGCTGATAAAGACAATCCCCAATATTTAGTCAAAAGCGACAAAACAGGAAAAGAAGCGGCTCATAAGCCTGATGCTTTAGAAAATATTGAGGAGTAGTTAAATTTTAATGGTCAATGGTCAATGGTCAATAGTCAATGGTCATTTGTTATTTGTCTCCCTTGTCTCCCTTCCATAGTCTCTATTTATTAATAGATTGAAAAATCAGCTAAAAGTCAAAAGTTAATCCAGAGGAGTTAAAAAAACTCCTCATCATTCACCAAATTTCAGCCAAACCAGTGAGATGGTTCTAAACCAGGCTGAACTTTTTCGCATAAATGATGACTAATCCAGTCTGACTTGTCTTTGAAAATCGCGTAAATTCCTTGATGAATCAGATTTTGTACGTGAAGTTGCTGCTCTAAAGCACTGCGAGGTCTTTTATAGTTGAGTAAGCACTCCTTTTCTGCTTCATCTAAGGGTAATCCTTCGGCAATTGTGTAGTAAAGACAAGGAATTCGGCTGAGAACAAAGGCGATTAACTCTTGGCGTAAGTCAGGAATTGCAAACGCTTGTTGATAAGGATGATATGGATATGTATCTAATACACTTTCAATCTCTCCTAAGACTGATTGTTGTGTTAAGTTCACTACTGTTTTCATAAATTTCATCTCCTCTATTATTCGGTTAGTAATTTGTACATGAGTAAATGTTCTAGGTGGTACTTTTGCCATGAAAACCAACTAGAAATGATTTACATTAAGAGATGGCCAAACCCTGAATCTAAAATGCTATCTCGGCAAAATCATTAAACATCTATGTGCTGTTGATGTATTAATTAAAATTTATACATAAACCAGGTATAAATTTTAGAAACAGCACTTACTAGAGTGGGAATATACCGATGTTTTATTTCTCTAATTTCAATTATTCCAAATTTTCAATTTAGTATCAGGAAACTACACAAAACGCAGCATAAGTTTTTGGGGATCAATTCTTTTGGCAGAAAAATGAATTGATTGTTGCCAATTCTTAACAAACCTTAATATTATCTGCAAGTTACCCACAAAGGTAGCGGACGGAAGGAAAAAACTCTTAATAAAAGCTGTGTTTTAGGTTTAGTAGCCCAATTAAAAAATTAGCATTGTCTGGGAATATCTGAAAAGAGAACTCAAGCACCCATAGCCTAAAGTTCAGATGTTTAAAACAACTTAGATATAGCTGCTTTTGGTAATGACTGATGGAACTAACTAGATTTATGGCTAACCGATTTTGATATTGGAATTACTGAGCCGAGAAAGATAATTGTTTTGTACATTCATTTAGCAAATTCCTAAATTAGTAACTTACTATACTGAAAAACAGTCTATTCATAGATACGGTATTTCGGGAGAAATTTTGAAAAAGTTAACATTTACTAAAAGTATTTACTACAACTGACGATTAATTGCAAAACTAGCAGTGATTACTTGAAAAAAATCGCGCATTCCCTAAGAATTCGTGCCTATTTTTATACTTTACTGAAAAAATAAATTACTAACTTTAATTTTTATAAATTTTAATTACAAAAATTGAGAATAATCAATAATTAGGAATTTCATAAATCATATTGACAGATAGATTTCTATCAAGTAATCAACGGTTCCATCGCCATAAAGCTAGAAGCATGGGCGAAAATTTAAACGCATAGGCGCTTCGCCTTCCCGCAGGGTAGGGGTGCAAAGGTAAGCGCAGAGGTACGCAGAGAATGAGCTAGGAAGGAATGAAAGGTTGTGCTAAGTTTAGTTGCGAGAAAATTGAACAGACGAATCTGATTGCGATCGCTACAAGATTTAAATTGGCAGAGTGATGATAAATGATGTACCCTGACCTGGATGGGATAGGCAATTAATTTGGCCGTTGTGTTTACTGACTATAATCTGGTGGCTGATAGCTAATCCTAGCCCTGTTCCTTTACCTACAGGCTTAGTGGTAAACGATGGCTCAAAAATTCGCGCTAGCACTTCAGGAACCATCCCCGGGCCGTTATCTTGGATGGAAATTGTCACAGTTTCTGTTTGTAGATTGACAGATGTGGTGACGGTAATAGTTTGTGGTTTAGTATTTGTCTGTAAAGCATGTTGGCGATCGTGACATTCTTCAAAGGCATCAATAGCATTGGCGATGATATTCATAAATACCTGGTTAAGCTGTCCAGGATAGCAAGCAATAGGCGGTAATTCGCTATATTGTTTCACAACCTTGATTGCAGAGCGATCGCCATTACCTTTGAGCCGATGTTGTAATAGCATTAAAGTACTATCTATGCCTTCATGAATTTGATAATCTATTTTTGATGAGATATCCGCACGGGCAAAAGTTCTCAACGATAAGCTCATTTCCTTTAATCGGTTAATTCCTTGATTCATTGATGCCAGCAATTTAGGCAAATCTTCAGTAATATAGTCTAAATCGATTTCTTCCACTAGCTCATCAATATCTGGATCTGGATCGGGTAATTTTTCTTGATAGAGATTTATCAGCCGCAGCAAATCGTTGATATATTGCTCAATATGAGAGCAATTACCGCTAATAAAACCTACAGGATTATTAATCTCATGTCCAATACCTGCGACTAATTGTCCTAATGTGGACATTTTCTCGCTTTGCACGAGTTGTAATTGGGTTTGCTGTAAGTCTTGTACAGATTTGGTTAATTGGGCGGTGCGCTCTTGCACTCGTTGTTCTAATGTACGTGTCAGATGAGAAATTTTTAAATGTAATTTTAGTCGAGCAATGACTTCTTCTTGTTGAAAAGGTTTGGTAATATAATCAACTGCACCAATTTCCAATCCTTTAACTTTGTCTGTAGCATCAGCTAAAGCCGTCATAAAAATAACTGGAGTATTTTGAGTATGGGGATTAGCTTTTAATCGCCGACAAGTTTCAAACCCATCAATACCCGGCATCATCACATCTAAGAGAATTAAATCGGGATTAGCATATTCTGTTTGTTCAATCGCTGATTCTCCATCTGTAGCCATGAGTGCTTTCCAGCCACATCCGAGAATAGCTTCTGCCAAGACTTTGAGATTATTGGGATTATCATCCACCACCAGAATATGCATGGGTTGTGTGAGCGGATCGGCAATCATTGATGTGACTCCGTTGTGACAAAAGATTTGAGGAATTTACGAATTTTTGCGGTTTGAAAACTGCTAGTGAGTTTACTTAACTCAGTGGCAAAAGGAGTTAACTGGCTGTTTTGCTGAATTAACTCTTCTATAATTCCCTCAATCGTGGGGATATCTCCCATCATGGCCAAATGATATAGTTGCTGCAACACTTCTTGTGATGGTAGAACTAATTCTATCTCGCCTGTTTGCTGAGATGGAGAAGATGCGGGATTAGGTGCAGATTGAGCATAAATCCATTCAACTTTCAGGAGCGATCGCATTGCATTAAATAGTTCATCAATTTGCAGGGGCTTAGGTAAAAATGCTGTTGCGCCTGCTTGTAAACTCCGTTGGCGATTTTCCTCAAATACACTGGCACTAGAGACAATAATCGGAAGATTAGAAGTTTGCGCATTCTGTTGTAAATGTACCATCAGTTCAAAGCCATCCATATTCGGCATAGCTAAATCCAACACAATCACATCTGGGTGATGTTCAGTGGCGATTTCTAATCCCTGTTTACCATCAGTTGCTTCCAAAGTTTGGCAACCAATTCCTTGCAGTAAACTGGTTAACATTGAACGATGATTACTATCATCATCAACAATCAAAATTTGTGGTTTACTACCGCGAATACCGATAATTTTCTCTTGATGGGGACTAATTGTAGCAATCTGCCAATCATGGGTAACTGGCGCTTTAACCGTCAAATCTAGCCAAAATACGCTACCTTCACCTAAGCGACTTTGCACTTGAATTTGACTTCCCATCAATGTGGTAATTCTTTGACTGATGGCTAATCCTAAACCAGTACCTTCAGATTTTTTTCCTGCTTCACCTACTTGCTCAAAGGGTAAAAATATTTTCTCTAGTTGGTTTGAAGACATGCCAATACCTGTATCTTCAATTTGGAAGCGAATCTGAATATATTGTGTTTGTTCGTTATCATTTGTGATTGATTGTAATTCGTGATTGATCAGTTCAACTTTCAAAGTAACGCTACCATTTTCTGTAAATTTGATTGCATTACCTAGTAAGTTAATTAACACTTGCCTGAGCCGCTTTTCATCAACTTGAATGGCAACAGGTAATTGTTCATCAATCGCAGTATGAAATGCAATTCCTTTCTGAGTGGCGCGGATACTGCAAATTTCCGTAACTCCATGTAAAAAACTAGTTAAATTTACAGTTGTCGCCACTAATTCTAATTTACGTGCTTCAATTTTTGACAAATCAAGAATATCATTGATTAACATCAGCAAATGGGTGCCACATTGATAAATAATGCTGATGCCTTCGAGATTTTTCTTGGTCATATTTGGTGCTGTTTCTAGCACCTTAGCAAAACCCAAAATGCCATTAAGCGGCGTGCGTAGCTCATGACTCATATTCGCGAGAAACTCGCTTTTAGCTTGGTTAGCCGCATCAGCAGCTTGTTTTGCTTCTAGTAGTTCGTGAGTGCGCTCTTCAACTTTAAATTCGAGAGTTTTGGAATAGTCTAATAATTGAGCGTTAGCAATTTCTAGCTGCTGATTAGTTTCCTCTAAACGTTGCTGTTTATAGGCATTAATTGTGGCAATTACACTACTAATAAATGCAGCTAAAGCGGGTGTTACAGGAATTAAAATTCCCTTTAAAAATAACCCATAGCCACCAACTAAACAAAGACAACTCATACCCACAGTTGCCCAGAGAATTTTACCTCCAGGAATTCGCAATTTGCTACTGGATAATAGCCAACTACCAGCAGAACCCATTACAGACCAAAAAACAATCCATAAAGACACATACTTGCCAGAAATACCATGCAAGGTGCCTTCACCTGTTTTGGCTGAGGTTACCAAGTGATGGGCTATATTGGCATGGATAACTACACCAGGGGTAGGTTTTTGAGCAGATAACCCAGAAGAGAAAGGGGTACTAAAAAAATCATTGGTACTCGAAGCAAAAGAACCAATAAATACCATGCGATCGCGCATCAGATTGGCGGGAATTTTTCCAGCTAAGACATCGCGCATTGAGACTGTGCGAAATGCAACTTCAGAACCGTGCCAATTAAGTAAAATTTGATATCCACCTATATCAGCATCAGCATAACCTGCTTCTTGATTGCTCAATGGTACATAAATGGCTTTACCTAACTGAAACTTTTGCTGCTGGGGGTCAATACTTTCTAAACTAATCTTGTCAGTTTCCAAATACTTGAGCGCCACCATTGTTGCTAAACCAGCTTTGAGGGTATCTTGCTCTTGAGCATCAATGGCTGTTAACAATGCACGGCGCACAAAGCGATCGCCATCTAAAACTAAATCTGCTAATCCTACGCGATCCAGCTTTTTTAATTCTGGTGGTGGCTTCACACGTTCCCCGGTGATTTTCTCCACACCAATTAAATTAGGTGTGGTGCGGAAGACTTTCAGCAGTTCCTCATGTCCAGTTCCTTCTGGTAAATCTCGATAGATATCCAAACCGATGACTCTGGGTTGCTGTGCCCGAATTTTATCTAATAATTTTGCTAAAGCCCAGTCGGGAACAGGCCATTTCCGCACCGATTGGATATCTTTTTCGTCAATCGAGACAATGACAATTTCCTCAGCGATAGTTTCGAGCGATCGCTGACGAACCCATTCATCACGAATTTTCCATTCAAGTAAATTGAAAAATCCCAAAGATTGCCCGACAATCACAGTTAAGGCAACAGTGGGAGTAATAATCAAAATACTACGAGTACGTTGGATTATGGTTTGAAATTTGCGCCACATATTTGCGCCATAGGTTGAGGTTAGGGGCTAGGGACTAGGGGCTAGAGACTAGAGGCTAGGGAGCAGTCAAGATAACTCAGTAAATACTCAATGCCCAATGCCCCATGCCCCATGCCCAATCTTTTAATTCGTCGATACTGCTATGTTTGCTGTAACAATATCTTTTAAACTAACTGAAGAAAGCAGTTCCTCCCATTGCTTGCGTAGATTCACATCGGTGGGTTGGGCACTATGTAAAGCTGCAAGGGTTTCTACACAGTCATACCAAACGCCATGATGCCCTAAAGCAGTAGCCCGCTTTAGGGCATCTTCTTGCTGCATTGCTGCTGCTAACTCGGCGCTGGGCTGAATGCGTTGAATCCAACCATCAACATAAGGTGTACTGGGGCTGAGTTGTCCATCAACTTTAATCGCTAAAAACCAATGGTAGTTTTTACCAACGGCTAAAGCTGGTGCATCAGCTGGTAATTTGACGGCGATCACTCCTGCTGTTTGGGCAACGGGAATGGTCATTTGATACTGTGTATTGCCAGCTTCATCTTTGAGGCTAAACACAGCTGCTTCTGCATTAGAAACAGGTACATACACCAAAATTGTCGGACGTTCAGACACTGTTGTGCCATAGAAGTTCTCAGGTAGGAGGGCAATTAGGGCGGCTGGGCCTGCTGCACCTACATCTGAGGGATTTAGGTAATAAGTACCAACGCGAGCCGCACCGCCTGCGGTCTGTTGGGGTGTACCTTTACCTGGAGCTGGTGTAAATAATTCACCGCGAGAAGCTCCGCCTACTGCTTGTTGGGGTGTACCTTTACCTGGAGCTGGTGTAAATAGGTTGCCGCGTGAAGCGCCCCCTACTGCTTGTTGGGGCGTACCCCTGCCTGTAGCTGGTGTAAATAGGTTGCCGCGAGAAGCGCCCCCTGTTGCTTGTTGGGGCGTACCTTTACCAGTAGCTGGTGTAAACAGGCTGCCGCGAGAAGCGCCGCCTGTGGCTTGGCTAGGTGCGCCTTTTCCCGATCTCGGTGTAAACAGGTTGCCGCGAGAAGCGCCCCCTGTGGCTTGTCTAGGAGCGCCATTATTAGTTGGTGGAGTAAATTTTACAGCATAGGCACTGTTCCATGTACTACTAGCCAGTAGAGCGATAACGCTCAATGTACTAGCTACATATCGACGTTTCATGAGCTTGCACCTCAGGTGAGAGTAAGTAATACTAAGTATTTTGATCGCGACTGTGGGAAGAAGTTTGCAGATATCTCTAGATAAAAAGCCAAAAGAGTAAATACCTACTAGAAATATACAATGAATCCGTATTTTAACATGTAAAATAACATGCAAATTCTACCAAATTAAATTCAGTAATTTTACGTAATTAGAGCCAATTACCTACTAAAACAAAGGCAGACCAAAAGAAAGGATCGCGGAAATCCGTTTGGCGAATTAGATTAATTTGGGCTTGCCTTAAGGCTTCTGCTTTAGTGATTTTAGGCTGTCGCAATTGGTCATAGAAGCGCGTCATCAGCATTTCTGCGGCTTTATCTTTGACTGGCCAGAGAGTGGCGAGGGTGGAACGAGCGCCTGATTTGACAGCTAAACCTGCTAGTCCGAGAACGGCGCGATCGTCGCCAGTGGCGGTATCGCAGGCACTGAGTACAAGCAATTCAATGGCTTTTGATGCATCGTTACCTCGATTTTTCAGGAGTTCGGACAATTCTTTAATATTGACTTCCCCATCCCAAGTCAGTAAAAAGGTATCTTCTAGACGAGAGCTAAACTGTCCGTGGGTGGCGAGGTGAACAACATCAGCACGACTAAATTTGACCCGTTCGGCTAAGGCTTGACTGGTAAATTGTTGGTTGAGCAATAGGGAAGATGGTACAGCTTGGGAAATTTGTTTGACTTCTGATTCCACAGCAGGTAATGCACTAAAACCATGACGGGATTGACTGATACCACCAACGATCGCATCGATACGATTTTGCTGGAGCGATCGCGCCGCCATTAATTGCATTCCTGGAGAAAGAGCAACTGCATATTTCTCAATCAAATATTGCTGACCGTCATACAAGGCGGCTACCGGGATATTCCGTAAGCGTCCATCTAAAACAAATACCAGGGTTTTACTATCTTTAAAGGCTTGATCCGTTTCTGCCGGACGAATTAACCAATCATAAATTTCTTGGGAAAGGCGATCGCGTTCTTTCGCATCGGAAACGGGATTAAAGCTAGCTAACAAATTACCTAGAGTCTGTTCAATTTCGGTTTGCGATTTTGATGTGACGTAATAACGCAGAGGTTGTCCGGTTTTGGAGAGAATTACCGCTAGGCGATCAGGTAAGATAATTGGGTAAATTACAGTGGCTTGGGGATCTACTTGGTCAATTTGCTGCGCTCGATCTAAACACGCTTCCCGGAAAAAATTATCGAGTTCGGCAACTTGCAAGGCTTCAATTAAATCCCGCGCTTGCATCAGCGATGCTTGGGTGGGTTGATTATCTAGCAGTAAAGCGACTAATTCCCGGTACACAGGCTCCACACTTTCGCGAAAAGAGAATTGGATATCGGGGTTGACTGCAACCAAATCCCGGCGAATTGATTTTAAAGCTTTGACTGCTTCACTATAGGCAGTAATGGCTTTGGGGCGATCGCCTTGTTGTTTATATAGTTGTCCCACCTGCCAAGCAGATTGGGCAATAATATCCTCAGCTTGGAGTTGACGGGCAATGTTGAGGGATTTCTGCGTTAATTCCTGTGCTTGTGAGAATTGTTTTGTTCGACTATAGAGTTTTCCCCACTGATGCAATGCATAAGCTTCTGCTTGAGTATCTTGAATTTGCTGGGCAGACTTAACTGTGACTGCCATCAGTTGTGCTAAATCTTTTAACGGTACAATTTGCTGTGGATTTGACAAGCGATTTAAGCTAGCAACAAAATTAATCGCTGTGTAGAGAGATGTATGACTGGGAGGTAATTCTCCTAGCTGTTGGAGTATCTGCGGTGCTAGGGGAGTAGCCAGTTCTGGCTTGTCGTAGTCTAGGAAAAGTTTAAACTGGGCTAATTGTGCTTGTAAGCGATCGCTGGGATTGACAGCTAACTGTTGGGCTTGTTCAAAATAATCGAATGCCTTCTGCGGATCTTGCAAGTCAATGGTAGTTTTGCCGAGATTTAGCAATATGGAACTCAACTGTGGCGTGATTTGAATTTTCTGGGCGATCGCTAAACTTTGCTCTAACACCTGTTGACTTTTGCCAGATTCACCAATCATTTGCAATGCCAAACCGAGCGATCGCAAGCCATTTACTTTCACTTCCGAATCTGGTGTCGCTTGTAGCTTCTGTGTTAGCGTCTCTAGTTGCTGTTTAGAACGCCGATAAAATCCCAAAGTTTGCAAGGCTTGAGCTTGGTTGATTTGACTCCCCAAGCTGCCCATTTTATCCCCTGCTTGCTCATAATATTTTTGTGCTTGTTGCCAAGTTTCTAGGGCGATTTCGGCTTTACCATTGTGCAATTGCAAATTTGCTTGGGTATTGAGTACCTGTGCCCACAAAATCGCATCAGCCGCAGGTTTAGCTGTTTGCAAGAGTTTGAGGCTTTGCTCAATTGATTGGCTGGCTGCTTCCCATTGATTTAGTTCTTGCTGTGCCAAGGAAAGATAACTTAAACTCAGGGCTTCATTGATGCGATCGCTTTGAGTTTGATACTGTTTTGCGGCTGTTTGCCAAGCCTTGATAGCTTCAGTGAATTGTCCCCCATTGTAAAACTTGCGTCCCTCCTCTAGCAAGTTAGTTGCAACAGTCGTAGATAAAATCGGGGTTGTCACTGGTACAGATGCCACTACTGGTGTGATATTACCTACTAAACATAAGCCAAACATACTCAAATACGGATACAGCCAAAAACCTTTTTTTATTGATATTGCCATGAATAATCACCCAGATTTATATAACTTAATTAATCACTATTCATCACACAAGTGTTGTAGAATACATCCTAAGTTATATTGCCCAGCTGAGTGTGTAATCTATCAGTTTGTCAGCGATCGCCTAAAATTAACATGCACTCTCATTTAGCGACTGCCAGAACAGAAATTATCGGCGTTGCACAAAAGTGGAATGAATTGAAGCCAGAAGCAAGGAAGCAGAAGATGCAGGGGGAGCATTTTATTCAGCAATGCCCTTGAAAATAGGGGCGCTTAGGCTAGGGGGAGAAGAATTTTCATCCTTGATTGTGAGATTTTTTCGTGATTGATTTGCTGGGACTTTGGACTCTTGACCGCAGATAGCCTGAACGCGAATATATTTGATATGGGGGCATAAAAGCTTAACTTGCTGTTATGGTGCAAAGCAGAATAAAACAGGAAATCATAATTTACACAGGCATTCACAATGCTAGAAGACGGTTTCAGTTTAGCAAAACATATTCTTTTAGTTGATGATAATCCCAATAACCTCAAGTTGTTATCGGAAATCATTCAGGGATGCGGCTGGAAAACACTAATGGCGACAGATGGAGAATCAGCTATTGAACAAGCAGAATATGCCCATCCCTATTTAATTCTTCTCGATGTGATGATGCCAGGAATTGATGGCTTTGAAACTTGTCGCAGGCTAAAAACCAATCCGAACACTAAAAAAATTCCCATCATCTTTATGACTGCCTTAACTGATACTAGTACTAAAATACGTGCCTTAGAGTTAGGCGCAGTTGATTACATTAGCAAACCCTTTCAAGAACAGGAAGTATTAGCAAGAGTCAAAACTCATGTTTCTTTGTATACGCTACAACTGGATTTGGAAAAACTTGTTCAAGAACGGACTGCAGAATTAGTTAAAGCCAAAGAAAATGCAGAAATTGCCAATCAAGCAAAAAGCAATTTTCTCTCAATGATGAGTCACGAGTTGCGTACTCCTCTCAATGCTATCTTGGGTATGACGGAAGGGTTAAGTGACGAAATATTTGGTACTATTAATAGTCGGCAAAAATCAGCGCTATCAACAATAGACAGTAGCGGACAACATCTATTATCTTTAATCGACAATATTTTAGATGTATCCAGAATTGAGACTGATACAATAGATCTGCATATCTCATCATTTACCGTTGAGGAACTCTGTAGTGATGTTCTGCCGATAATTAGTCAACAAGCTGCACATAAAAATATACAATTAATTACGGAAATTCAACCTAATTTACCGAAAATTACCCTCGATAGACGACGCATATCTCAATCAATTATCAATTTATTAAGTAATGCAGTCAAATTTACTGCTAATGGTGGTAGAGTAAATTTAAAAATTTCTGCTGTTTCTACATTATACCCAATCAACTATGAATCAAATTTTCAGCAGATTGCAACTACACAAAATCATCAAGATTGGTGGAGAATATCTGTAAGTGATAGTGGCATTGGTATAGCCCCGCAAGACATCAATAAAATTTTTCAACCTTTTATACAATTAGATAACGGTTTAAATCGCCAATATGAAGGCACAGGTTTAGGGCTAGTTTTAGTAAAAAAAATAGTCGAACAATATGGTGGCAATATTTTAGTTAATAGTGAAGTCGGTAAAGGTAGTTGTTTTACTCTTGAATTACCCCTAGTCAGCGAATAAGTATTTTTGAGAAGTATCCAATTCAATTATTAGTCATAATCTCAATAGGATAAATTAATATTTGTTGAAAATTAGCCTAAAAATTTATCAAAATCATGACTTTATCCCAATTGTCTAAAATTCAGCAACATATTCAAAGTCAGATATCCAGATACAGTCTTAATTTTGAATTTTGAATCTTGAATTGGTATTAGTCCTATCGTTAATAAATCTACGAACAATTTTACTAGGCTTCATTCCTAGCTGCTATATAACTACGTAAGTAAATTTTCCCAAGTAAATTGAATTAGTATATTTAGGTAAATATTTACTTAATAACTTTATTTTAAATCAACAAATATTTTATTATTTTCAATTTTAAAAGAAATATATTGATGTATACTTCTTTTTAAGTAAAAACAAAACCCAAAATTGAAAAATTTTATTTATGAACTTGAATTTACAGACATTTAACCCGGAAAATCATTCAAATAATTATCGGCCAATCAATTTCAGCTATCAAGCTGCAGTGAATGCATTAGGACAAAAAGCACTATCAGGAATTGACTTGTTGTCTTTGTTCCAAGATACAGTGACTTTAGTATCGCAAATACTCAATATCCAATACAGTAGAATTTGGCAAGTAATGTCAGATAGCAATTCTTTGCGTAAAGTAGCTAGTGTTGGGGAAGATTCTGTCACATCAGAATCGGTTGAAATTAATGTCAGCACAAATCAGCAAGTACAAAAATTATTAGATAATACTCAACCAGTTATTAACTTAAAAACATCCTATGCTCAGATAGATGATTTAAATATTCCCGCTCCACCAAATAGTATTGCTGGGTTGAGCGTACTCATTCCTGGAGCAAGTAAACCCTTAGGTTTTTTAGAAGTATATGCTACTCAAGAAAAGGATTTTTCTCCAGAAGATATTCATTTTTTACAGTCTGTCACCCATGTGTTAGCAACAGCAATTGAACGCAAGTTTTCTGAAGCATTAGTATATACCCAAAGCCAAGTTTTAGAACAAGTTGCCTTTGGAGTTAACTTATATGAAATTTTTAATAACTTGTGTATTTTACTAGAGCAGCAATTACCTGGAGCTTATTGTTCAATTTTAGTTGTAGATAAAGAAAATCGATGCCTGCGGGGAGGAGCAGCACCGACTCTACCACAAGATTTTGCTAAAGGTGTTGATGGTTTGATGATTGGTGAATGTGCTGGTTCTTGTGGAACTGCAGCTTATAGAGGAAATCCAGTATTTGTGAATGACATTGCTAACGATCCTTTATGGGCTGATTTTCGAGATTTTGCTTTGAGTTACAATATTAGAGCCTGTTGGTCATCACCTTTTACATCACAAACTGGTGAGGTTTTAGGAACATTTGCGATATCTCATAAATTTCCCTGCAATCCGACAGTTCATCATCTAGAAATTCTCAAAACAGCTACTCATATTGCTAGTATTGCTACAGAAACTGCTAGAGCCGCAGCAGCTTTGCAAAATGCTAATAATGAATTAGAGAAAAAAGTTGAAGAACGCACGGCTGAATTACAAAAGACTTTACTTGACTTAAAAAAAGCTCAAGCTCAACTAGTGCATAGTGAAAAAATGTCCAGCCTTGGACAAATGGTTGCAGGAGTTGCGCATGAAATCAACAATCCTATTAGTTTTATTGCGGGTAATCTTGAATATGCGAATCAATATATTGAAGATTTATTAGATTTAATTGCAGTTTATCAACAGCAATATCCGCAAATCAATCCCACCATCGCTGCCAAAATCAAAGCTATTGACTTGGATTATTTATGTAAAGATCTACCTAAATTAATGACATCAATGAAAGTAGGTAGCGAACGGATTACAGAGATTGTATTAGGCTTGAGAAACTTCTCAAGATTAGATGAAGCAACCATGAAGTCTGTAGATATTCATGAAGGCATAGATAATACATTAATGATTCTCAATCATCAGTTAAAAATGCCAAATAATTTACCTGATATTCAGATAATTAAGCAATATGTGAATTTACCGAAAGTTGGTTGTTATGTCAATCAATTGAATCAGGTATTTATGAATATTATTAATAATGCAATTTACGCCTTGAAGGATAAGCAAGAATATTGGCAATCTGCTACTCATCCGCCAACTATTCACATTAAAACTTCAGTTTTAGAAGACAGTAAAGTTGTAGTTAGTATCAAAGATAATGGATCTGGGATGAATTCAGACACTCTCAAACATATATTCGATCCATTCTTTACTACTAAACCAGTTGGTCAAGGTACTGGCTTAGGATTATCTATCAGTTATCAAATTATTGTCGAAAAGCATCAAGGACAACTCAATTGTATTTCTACATTAGGAGAGGGAACTGAATTTCTGATTGAGATTCCGCTTCAGATTTCCTGAGGGGATAGCATAATTCAGGTAAGGCATTAAGTAAAAATAAGTAGTGCGAGCATCTTGCTCGCGCGGGCAAGACTTCGGCGTGAGCGCTCAGTCGAACGCTGCCCACACTACAAATATTAAATTGTTCAACTTATTTTTACACGACTCCCAAATGAGGTACGCGCTTTGGGGCATGGCAGTGCCAGTGCCCCTACAATCAACGATAATCTGTACCTCACCAACTGGCAATCTGCTGTAAATACTTGGGTGCAAGATATAAGGTATGGTGTTACCTCTATCTGGCGCTTATTTTTGGGCAATTCCTGCACAGGTTAATGGATACTGGACAGCAGGAGATTGATTTGCTACTAGCTCAATTTTTCCTTTGCTGTTACGATGCCAGGAAGTAGCTTGGATAATTACCTCTCTTGATGGGGGTATTTGTCCTGTGATTTCCCCACTTTTCCTGAATGCAGAGATATTGCGGATATCAAACCAAGTGCGATCGCTCCTCAATTCTTGTGTAGGATTATTTGGTAAGCCACCCCTACCGGTAGCTACAAAACTGCTACCAGACATCTCAGAACAACCAGTAGCAATTTGCTGTGATGAATCAGTGATATTAACGGGCAATTGTACTAAACCAGAGTTAGGATCGACACCAAAATTATTAATATCTACTGTCCCGTTCACACCAAATTGAGAACTAGCAGTGATATCGTTTTCGCTTGTTAGTTCTTGACGATACTTTAGTCCAAAAATCCCTTGGGTAGCGATTTGAATATTACCCCCATTACCTGTGACTGCATTGGCAACAATATCGCTGTTTTCCCAACCCAAAATTACTGGTGAATTAATAGTGATGTTACCTCCATTACCAACACCACCAGCATTAGTCACAATGGAACTACCGCGCCGCATGAGCAAATTATTTGTCTGCACAAAAATATTACCGCCTTCACCCTGCTTAGTAGCCGCAGTTAAGCTACCACCATTATCTATTCGGATGGAATTGGCATTAATTTCTAGTTTTCCTGCATCACCAATACCTTGATGATCGACACCAACAATGGCTCCGTCTTTAATTTGTAATTGAGAAGTATTGACGGTAAGCTTACCTGTATTCCCTGCGATTATATCTGGTAATCCAAATAATTGGCGTAGCTGTTGCTCAAGAGAATAATTCCTAATGGTAGTAGGATAGAAACTGGTAAAATGCGATTTGCTAAACCCCTAGTAGAAAACACCATTTGCATCACTATATATTTCCTTTTATATCAAAATATATTGTTCCCTTAATGTGCTGGTTTTGAACAAAAGCATTAAGCGCTTTGGGGCATGGCAGTGCCAATGCCCCTACAATCAACGATTATCTGTACTTCACCAACTTGCAATTTGCTGTCAGTAGAGGTATGCGTAAATGGGAATTGGTGAATCAATTTTGGATGTGGGAGTAGACCTTAAATTATATTTATTGACTTAAATTTTAGTTAAAAAATTATCTAGAAAGGACAGCACAAGTTAATGCTTGTTGTCCAATTTCTGAAGATTTAGCTGCCACTAATTCAATTTTACCTTGGGCGTTACGATGCCAAGATGTAGCTTGGATGAGAACTTTTGGTGATTGGGGGATTTGGGTTTTAATTTCCTCGCTGTTCCTGAATATCGAGATATTGCGGATATCAGCCCAAGTGCGATCGCTCCTGATTTCTTGTATAGGATTATTTGGTAAGCCTCCCCTACCTGTAGCTACAAAACTGCTACCACTCATCTGAGAACAACCAGTAGCAATTTGCTGTGATGAATCGGTAACATTCGCGGGCAATTTTACTAAACCAGAGTTAGGATCAACACCAAAATTATGAATATCTACAGTACCGTTGACGCCAAATTGCGAACTAGCAGTAATATCACTTTCGTTTGTCAGTTGGGGGCTATATTTTAACCCGAATATACCTTGAGTGGTAATGTTAATGTTACCGCCATTACCATTAACAGCATTGGCAATAATATCGCTATTTTCGGCAGCGACAATCAAAGGAGAAGAGATATTAATGTTTCCACCATTGCCTATACCACCTGCTTCGGCATTAATTTTACTGCCATGACGGCTCAAAAGACTATTGGCGATCGCTAAACTGATATCACCACCTTTTCCTGATGCAGTAGTAGCAATAATATTGCCATTATCTAAAAATACGCGATCGGCTTGAATATTTAACTGTCCGGCGTTACCTGTTCCTTCATAGGTGACACTCACCCTACCACCATCACGAACCGTTAGCTGCTGGGTATTGATGTTTAACACACCTATGTTACCTGTGGGTGCATCTGGTAAATTATAAAATTGGCGGGCGCTCTCTAGTGGGATGGGTGCGCCGGTAGCAATTGCTGAAGTGTGGATATTCTTACCTTCTACCAGAATGTCATTGGCTTGGATTGTCAAAGCTCCAGTATCGCCAGTACCACCAGTAACGTTACCAACAGCACCAGCATCAAGTACCCGCAATTGATTAGTTTGGAGGGTGACATCACCAGCTTTACCATTGCCATAAGTTAAGCTTCCTAAAAGAGTGGAAGCCTTTGTAAAAGGATTGATACCACTGATAGTTAAATTTTCTCCAACATTTACACTGATATTGCCAGCATTTCCTAAATTATTAGATTGACTCGGATCGCCAAAACTGCCAATTACAGATACAGAACTTGTTGCCAAAGAGGCTCCGGCTTGCATTGACAGCATAGGTGTAGTTAGCGACACATTGCCACTATTCCCAGAGCCAGTAGTAGAAGTACCAATAAAACTGAGTTGTGCAGGTGAAACTGGCGATGCACCTACTATATTAATACTTTGTTCTGCAACTACCGTAACATCTCCGCTATTGCCAAAACCGGTTCCTGGTATTCCTGCTAAACGACTAGCAAAGGTAAAAATCCCTCCGCCATCGATGAGATTTAATATTCCTGTAGACACTTTGACATTGCCACTATTGCCAATACCAAATGTGTAAGTACTTATACCACTAGAAAGCAAACTGATAGGGTTAACCCCATTGGCGTCAATCTGCTCGGCAATATCAACAGTAACATTTCCACTTTGCCCAGTAGCTCCAGGAAAAACAATTGTTCCGATTAAACCACTATCTTCGAGAGTGAGTTTGCGAGCAACTACACTGACATCTCCGCCATTTCCCGATGCGAAAGTTTGACTAGCAATGCGGCTATTGCTGCTACCAGATGGAGCTAAGGGCGATTTCAGCGCCACGGCACCCTTAGCAGTAATGGTATCTGCTATTACTTGCACTTGACCTGCTGCCCCTGCACCCAGGCTAAGGGTTTCAATCGCTGCGCCATCTTGTAAAGTTATATCCCCAGCTTGAATATTCACGCTGCCGCCGTTGCCTGTAGCCCCTGGCGCTACTTGATTGACAATCCAAGCACTGGGAGCAAAAGCATAGGGATTTACGCCACCCAAAGAAAGCGATCGCTCTGCATTTACCGTAATATTACTACCCTGTCCTGTGCCTGCTGTTGCTGCGGCTATTTGCGATTGCTCGAGGCGAATATCTCTGCCTACTACTTGAATACCGCCAAAGGGATTGCCCACAGGATAGGGATTCCAAAGTGAAGAACGCTCTGTAAATTGAATATCGCCAAAATCTGTGACTTGGTTATAACCTAACTGCCATCCTGTGAGTGTGGGTGTTAAATTCACTGTCCCACTTTTGACAGCACCTATTTCGATTCGACCGAAAGGTGCAGTTATCACACCACCTGTAAATTTGATGTCTCCCCCTACTAAAGCAATGGTTTTTCCTGGATTTGCCACTATCCCCAAGTTATTTGTCGGGACAATGCCATCATTACCTTTACCTTGGATCTCAATAGCAGCTGAACTACCCATCTGCAACCCAATGGGTACACTGATAGTTAATAATGGTGTTGTTGCAGAATTTACTGCACTAAATTCACTACCATCGCTAAACTTAATACTATTAGCAGTTGTCCCAACAAATGAGCCGCTAATATTCAAGACTGCATCTTTACCAAAAACAATTCCTGCTGGGTTAATGAGCAATAAATTTACAGAATTATTGCCATTGATTGTCCTAATTAATCCATTTATTTCCGAAATCTTTCCCCCAGTAACTCGACTAAATATGTTGGTAATATTGGGTGTATTGACTAAATCAAAGATTGCTGAACCAGCACTAGGAACTGAGAAGTTACTGAAACTATGAAATAAATTATTACCTTTTTCTATGCCATTAATAATAGTGAAATTATTACCATTTGAGTTGACAATAGTGTTGATTGTACCATCAGAAATCACCTGAGACATTGCAGGTAATACCATCCCCGCAGTCAATAATCCTGTGGTGAATGCTGCGAGAAATTTAATTGCCCTCATGTCTTGAATACTCCCTTGATATGACACAATTTAGATTTCCCAAAATCGGAGAAATCCTAACAATGTCAAAGCATTTATTTGGCTTTTATATTACGCTATGAATAGCGTTTATACGAGTTAATATTTGTTTTAAAATAACATGATATTTATATATAATTCACTCAATTGTGCATGGAGTATTCATACCAATTCACGAAATTACTGATACAAATCACTTCCTCTGCTTCCTCTGCCCCTCTGCTTGCCTATGTGTATCATTTTTAAAGTGAAGCGGTATCAGATGCCAAACCAAGTGCGTAGACGCTCCGCATCTTGTCGCTAGACATCGCTGATTATATTTTCTTTCTCCAAGCAAATTAACTCTTGGGAATCGCCGCACAGGTTAATGCTGATTGCACTGGAGTCGAAGATTTCGCTGCGACTAGCTCAATTTTGCCTTGGGCGTTACGATGCCAAGATGTAGCTTGGATGAGAACTTTTGGCGATTGGGAGATTTGGGTTATGACTTCCTCACTGTTCCTGAATATCGAGATATTGCGGATATCAGCCCAAGTGCGATCGCTCCTCATTTCTTGCATCGGATTTTGCGGTATTCCACCCTTTCCTGTTGCCACAAAACTACTGGCACTATTACCAGTACAACCCGTAGCAATTTGTTGGGATGAATCAGCGATATTTAAGGGTAGTTCAATTAAACCAGAATTCGGGTCAACACCAAAATTTTGAATATCTACTGTACCATTTACACCAAATTGCGAACTAGCAGTAATATCACTTTCGTTTGTCAGTTGGCTGCTATATTTTAAGCCAAATATACCTTGGGTACTAATTTGAATATTACCGCCATTACCGTCAAAGGCATTAGCAATGATATCGCTGTTTTCTAAACCGATAATTACTGGTGTATTGATAGTGATATTGCCACCATTACCACTGCTGCGGGCTTCGGTGCTAATTTTACTTCCATGACGAATTACCAGAGCATCTGTTAGAAATAAGCTGGTATTACCACCTTTTCCTGATGCAGTGGTAGCATTAATATTCCCACGTTCCAAAAATATACTATTGGCTGTGATATTTAATTGTCCAGCGTTACCTGTACCTTCATGGGTAACACTAATACTACCACCATCGCGAACCGTTAGCTGTTGAGTATTGATGTTCAACACACCTGTGTTGCCTGTCGGCACATCTGGTAGATTATAAAATCTTCGGGTGGTTTCATTAAATATGGGTGCGCTAGCACCAATCACCGAGGGACGGTTATTCTTACCTTCTACCAGAATGTTATTTGCCTGAATGGTTAAATTTCCAGCATCACCAGTAGCAGCAGTACCGTTAGCAATTGCTCCACCATTTTGAACGAACAATTGATTAGTTTGCAGCTTGACATCCCCAGTTTTGCCATTGCCATAGTTACCGCTTCCTAAGAAACTAGTAGCTAATGTAAACTTATTGATGCCAGTGACTGTTAAACGCTCTGCAACATTCACGGTGATATTGCCACTATTTCCCAAATTATTGGACTGCTTGGGATCGCCAAAGTTGCCAATCACAGGCACAGTGGTGGTTGCTAAACCTGCTCCGGCTTGCAGTGAAAGAATAGGCGTTATAACTGACACATCGCCGCCATTGCCAGAGCCAGTTGTAGAACTACCAAGAAAGGTAAGTTGAGTAGGTACAACTGGTGATGTACCTACCAAATTAATACCTTGCCGTGCTATTACTGAAACATCGCCTGCATTGCCAATCCCTGTACCTGGTATTCCTTTCAAGCGAACAACAAAGGTAACAATTGCTCCCCCTTCTGTGAGATTTAATTTCTCTGTGTTGATGTTGATATGACCACTATTACCAATGCCAAATGTATATGCAGCAATGCCACTGAAGGTTAAACTAATGGGACTGACCCCAGTAGCATAAATCTCATCAGCGACATCAACAGAAATATCTCCCCCTTTTCCGGTAGCTCCAGGAAAAACAATTGTTCCGATTAAACCACTATCTTCGAGAGTGAGTTTGCGAGCAACTACACTGACATCTCCTCCATTACCTGATGCGAAAGTTTGGCTAGCAATGCGGCTACTGCTGCTACCAGATGGAGCTAAGGGCGATTTTAGCGCCACAGCACCCTTAGCTGTAATGGTATCTGCGATTACATTGACTTGGCCTGCGGCTCCTGCACCCAAACTCAGGGTTTCAATGGCTGCACCATCCTGCAAAGTCAATTGTCCCGCTTGAATATTCACACTTCCACCGTTTCCTGTGGCTCCTTGCGCTACCTGATTGACAATCCAAGCACTGGGAGCAAAAGCATAGGGATTTACGCCACCCAAAGAGAGCGATCGCTCTGCATTTACAGTAATATTACTACCATGCCCTGTGCCTGCTGTTGCTGCTGCTATTTGCGATTGGTCGAGGCGAATATCTCTGCCTACTACTTGAATACCCCCAAAGGGATTGCCCACAGGATAGGGATTCCAAAGTGAAGAACGCTCTGTAAATTGAATATTGCCAAAATCTGCAACTTGGTTATAACCTAACTGCCATCCAATAGGTGTGGTGATTAAATTTACTGTCCCACTGTTGACGGCACCTATTTCTATTCGACCAAAAGGTGCAGTTATTACACCACCTGTAAATTTGATATCGCCACCCACTAAGGCAATTGTCTTTCCAGGACTGGCGACTATCCCCAAGTTATTCGTCGGGACAATGCCATCATTACCTTTACCCTGTACCTGAATTGAACTGGCTGCACTACCCATCTGCAAACCAATGGGTACACTGATAGTTAATAATGGTGTTGTTGAAGAATTTACGGCACTAAATTCGCTGCCATCGCTAAACTTAAGACTATTAGCAGTAGTCCCGACAAATGAGCCACTAATATTCAATATGGCATCTTTACCAAAAATAATTCCTGCTGGGTTAATGAGCAATAAATTTACAGAATTATTGCCATTAATTGTCCTAATTAATCCATTAATTTCGGAGATGTTTCCGCCAGTTACCCGACTAAAGATATTGGTAATATTGGGTGTATTTACTAAATCGAAAATTGCTGAACCACCTGTAGGGACTGAGAAGTTACTGAAACTATGAAATAAATTATTACCTTTTTCTATGCCATTAATAATAGTGAAATTATTACCATTTGAGTTGACAACAGTGTTGGTTGTACCATCAGAACTCACCTGAGACATTGCAGGTAATACCATCCCCGCAGTCAATAATCCTGTGGTGAATGCTGCGAGAAATTTAATTGCCCTCATGTCTTGAATACTCCCTTGATGTGACACAATTTAGATTTCCCAAAATCGGATAAATCTTAACAATCAACAATCTCAAAGGATTTATTTAGCTTTTAATTACGCTTTGAATAGCATTAATACGTATTAATACTTGTTGGAAACTGAGACAATATTTATACCAATTTAAATAATATTTGCGACACATCAAAATATTCTAGAGGGCATGGCAGTGCCAGTGCCCCTACAATCTGTCGCATTCTTTTTTTCAATTGGTATTATCTGCAATTAACTCAAACACAAATTAATTCTTGGGAATCGCCGCACAGGTTAATGGTTGTTGCATTTGAGTAGAAGATTTAGCTGCTACTAGCTCAATTTTACCTTGGGCGTTACGATGCCAAGAAGTAGCTTGGATAAGAACTGCTGGGGATGTAGGTATTTGAGTAATTACCTCAGCCGTTTTTCTATATGCAGAGATATTGCGGATATCAGCCCAAGTGCGATCGCTCCTCACTTCCTGCATCGGATTTTCTGGTATTCCACCTCTGCCAGTGGCGACAAAACTACTAGTATTTGTCTGAGAACAACCTGTAGCAATTTGCTGTGATGAGTCAGTAATATTCGCAGGTAATTGCACTAAACCAGAGTTGGGGTCAATACCAAAATTATTAATATCTACAGTACCGTTAATACCAAATTGCGAACTAGCAGTAATATCACTTTCATTTGTCAGTTGGGGGCTATATTTTAAGCCAAAAATACCTTGAGTGGTAATGTTAATGTTACCGCCATTACCATTAACAGCATTGGCAATAATATCGCTATTTTCGGCAGCGACAATCACAGGAGAAGAAATGTTGATGTTTCCACCATTGCCTATACCACCTGCTTCGGCATTAATTTTACTGCCATGACGGCTCAAGAGTGTATTTTTTACTGCTAGATTAATGTTGCCACCTTTTCCTGATGCCGTGGTAGCACTGATTTCTCCAGCATTTAAAGAGATTTGATTGGCTTGGATATTTAACTCTCCTGCATTGCCAATGCCTTGATGAGTGACGCTAATAATACCTCTATTGCGAAGAGTTAGCCGATCGGTATCGATGTTCAAAACACCTGTGTTGCCTGTGGGAGAATTTGGGAGACCATACAATTGGCGTTGACTTTCATTCATAATACGGGCGTTAGCTACAATCCCACCAGCTAAATTATTTTTACTATCTATCAGAATGTCATGTGCCTGGATAGTTAAAGTTCCTGCATTACCGACTCCAAAAGTTGTGTTGCCAATTAACCCGCCATCAAGCACAAGTAATTGATTCGTTTGGATTGTTACATCCCCAGTATTGCTATTTCCACCAGTGAAACTGCCTAAGAGGGTGCTGTCACCAGTAAAAGGATTAATTCCACTGACGATTAAGCGATCGCTTATATTTAAAGTGATGTTGCCATTGTTCCCTAGATTATTGCCTTGGTTGGGATCTCCCATACTACCAAGCATAGGTAAGGCAGTAGCTCCCAAAGAAGCGCCGTCTTGCATCGATAGGATCGGTGTTGTGATGGACAAATTGCCTGTAGTACCAGAGCCAGTAGTCACACTGCCAATCAAGCTGCTCTGGATGGGGGAAATTGGTGATGTTCCGACTAGATTAATACTTTTTCGTGCTACTACCTCCATATCTCCAGCATTACCAATACCTGTGCCTGCTAAACCTGGCAAGCGAGAAGTAAAAGTTATAATTAGTCCGCCATCGATCAGATTAAATGTCCCTGAAGAAACGCTGATATTGCCACTATTACGAATCCCATATGTATAAGCAGCAATACCACTTTGATGAAAAGGAGCAAGCCCGGTAACATAAATCTCATCTGCGACCTGAACAGAAATATCTCCCCCTTTTCCGGTTGCTCCGGGAAAGACAGCTGTTTCCACTGCTGCACCATCTGCAAGAATCAGTTTGCGAGCGATCGCGCTGACATTTCCTCCATCTCCCGATGCATAAGTTTCACTAGCAATGCGACTATTGCTATTACTAAATAGAAGTAACGGAGATGTTACGGCAACCGTACCACTAGCAGTAATGGTATCTGCTATTACTTGGACTTTGCCAGCCGATCCCGCACCCAGGCTGAGGGTTTCAATGGCTGCACCATCTTGTAAAGTTATATCCCCAGCTTGAATATTCACGCCTCCACCATTTCCTGTGGCTCCTTGCGCTACCTGATTGACAATCCAAGCACTGGGAGCAAAAGCATTAGGATTTACCCCACCCAAAGAAAGCGATCGCTCTGCATTTACCGTAATATTACTACCATGCCCTGTGCCTGCTGTTGCTGCTGCTATTTGCGATTGGTCGAGGCGAATATCTCTGCCTACTACTTGAATACCCCCAAAGGGATTGCCCACAGGATAGGGATTCCAAAGTGAAGAACGCTCTGTAAATTGAATATTGCCAAAATCTGTAACTTGGCTATAACCTAACTGCCATCCCATAGGTGAGGGTATTAGATTCACTGTCCCACTGGTGACTGCACCTATTTCTATTCGACCGAAAGGTGCAGTTATCACACCACCTGTAAATTTTATATCGCCACCAACTAAAGCAATGGTTTTTCCGGGGCTGGCAACTATTCCTAAGTTATTAGTCGGTACAATGCCATCATTGCCTTTACCTTGCATCTCAATAGCAGCTGAACTACCCATCTGTAAACCAATGGGTACACTAATAGTTAATAATGCTGATGTTGTGGGATTTATAGCACTAAATTCGCTGCTATCGCTAAACTTAATACTATTAGCCGTAGTCCCGATAAATGAACCGCTAATATTCAATACTGCATCTTTACCAAAGACAATTCCTGCTGGGTTCATTAAAAACAAATTTACGGAATTATTGCTATTAATTGTGCTAATTAATCCATTAATTTCGGAGATGTTCCCCCCAGTTACCCGACTAAAGATGTTGGTAATATTTGGTGTATTGACTAAATCAAAAGTTGCTGAACCAGCACTAGGAACTGAGAAGTTACTGAAACTATGAAATAAATTATTACCTTTTTCTATGCCATTAATAATAGTGAAATTATTATTATCTGACTTGACAACAGTGTTGGTTGTACCATCAGAAATCACCTGAGACATTGCAGGTAATACCATCCCCGCAGTCAATAATCCTGTGGTGAATGCTGCGAGAAATTTAATTGCCCTCATGTCTTGAATACTCCCTTGATGTGACACAATTTAGATTTCCCAAAATCGGATAAATCCTAACGACATCAAAAGATTTTTTTAGCTTTTAATTGTGTTTTAAAGAGTATTAATACAAGATGCGATCTATGATAGTTTATTTGGGGTAATCGCTGCACAAGTTACAGCAGTTTTCACCTATTTGAACCACATCTATCGTAGCAGGGCTGTTTCATTCGTAATGGTATGTATTTTGTCAATATGATTGGCGATAAATATCAAGGCAAAAGTCATAAATCGATGACCATTTTGATACCTAATATTGAATGCCTTGCTTATTTTTCATCTCCTGAAGCCTTGCATTTTCAAGCCTTTTAGGGAATGAATCAGCCCTGCATCTATCGTAGGGGCACGACACCGACAATCTTTTGGTACATACAATAATTTTGGGAGCATCCCAAATGTGCAAAAACGCCCTCACCCTATAAGGGTGGGGCTAGAAATACGAAGCCTGCCTTGGCAGGCTATCAAACTTTTAGGGACTTACAAAAAATAAATTACCCATATTCCGTAGTGCGAGCATCTTGCTCGCTGATGTTCCAAAGCGAGCAAGATGCTCGCACTACAAATTTATTGGGTATTTAAAAAATTGTATGTCCCTTAGCCTGCGAAGGCAGGCTTTGTTGGTATAGCAATACCCTTCTAGGGTATTGCGTCAAAATTGGGATGCTCCCATAATTTTACTGATGCCGTGCCCCTACAGCGTGGTCTTGACTCTTATATATTATCTGGGAACCGCAGCACAGGTTAATGTTGGTTGCATTTGAACAGAAGATTTATCTGCAACTAACTCAATTTTCCCTTGGGCATTACGTCGCCAAGCAGTGGCTTGGACAAGAACCTCTGGCGATTGGGGGATTTGTGCTTGTACTGGCGCTGTTTTCCAAAATGCAGAGATATCGCGGGTATCAGTCCAAGTGCGATCGCTCCTCACTTCTTGCATTGGATTTTGTGGTACACCACCCTTTCCCGTGGCGACAAAACTACTACCACTAGTATCTGCACATCCTGTAGCAATTTGCTGTGACGGGTCAGTAATATTTGCAGGTAGTTCTACTAAACCAGAATTGGGGTCAACACCAACATGATTGATTTGTACTGTACCGTTAACACCAAATTGAGAACTGGCTGTAATGTCATTTTCTGGAGTCAGTTGGGGGCGAAACTTTAGTCCAAAGATACCTTGTGTTGTAATTTGAATATTACCACCGCGACCTGTGACCGCGTTAGCCATAATGTCACTGTTGTTAAATCCGACAATAACTGGGGAATTAATCATAATATTGCCGCCATCTCCTGAACCTAAAGCAGTTCCGATAATCAAACTCTGATCTCGAAGAATCAGGGCGTTTGTGTGGATATTCATATCACCACCTTGTCCTGAAGCTGTAAAACTCGCTAAAAAGCCCTTATTTAAGTCCACCATTTCCGCATTGATGTTCAGTGCGCCTGCATTCCCAATCCCATAGTTACCAGTATTAATTCTGGCTTCATCGCTAATTTTGAGGATAGGAGTATTGACAGTTACCTGTCCCGAAGAACCTCTAGGAATTTCGCTCAAATTTAATAATTTGGTGTAATAATCAGCGCTCAAAAAGCTAACAGTTGAGGAAATATTACTACCATAGGTAATACTTGGCGATCGACCACTTAGATTAATCGATTCCGTCGCATTAACAGTCAAATCACCGGCATTACCTACCCCAAGACTCGCAGTTGTGACACTACCACTGTCCTTGATTGTGAGTGTGCGAGTATTTAATGTCAGTTTCCCAGCATTACCACCATGACCAATAGTCGTATTAGCAATGACGCTAGCAATACTTATGGGAGTTGCGCCAATGACATTCACGCTATCGGCATCAATTGTAACTGCACCACTCGTACCCAGCCCAAAGGTTGTAGAACCGAGATAAGCACCGTCGAACACAGATAAATTTTGTGTTGTGACATTCACATCACCAGCTTTTCCGGTAGAGGATGTGAGTGTTCCGATTGCTGCGTAGGCTGAAGGGTCGGTAGAAATGTAACCATTGACATTTAAATTAGAGGTTGTGATGTTGATATAACCACTATCGGCAGATTTATAATTACGGTTACCAACTACCGCACCGTTGTTAACGCTTAAATTTGGTGTAACAACGCTAATATTACCACTCATACCACTGCTGACAGTTTCGTTGATTATACTGGTACGGATTTTCAAGTCAGTAGTCGCACCAGACAATTTCAGACCATCAGAGGTGAAAACATTAATATCTCCAGCTTTTTGGACTCCTCGGTTTTGCACCCATAATACAGAGCCATCTGTGAGGCTAACAGTGCGACCTTGTACTTGAATAGAACCCGCATTTATACCATTGACATTCACTAGCGATCGCTCTGTAAGATTAATATCACCAAATCTAGAAATGTTTTGATAATCCAGGTTAAATCCTTGATTGACTCTATTGAGTTGAACTTCACCTTCAGCTACACCACCAAGTTCAACTCGTCCCTCAGGAGCGAGTAAAATCCCACCATTCAGGTCAATAGAAGAACCCAAAAGTGCTAATGTCTGTCCCGATCTCACTGCTAAATTACTCTCCAATACTGTAGGAACATAGGGTGTAATCAGTGGATTTTGAGAGGTGAGATGATGTCCAGTTCCTTGTAAGGCAATTTTTCCTGAGTTTTGACCAAACTGCAAGCCTATCGGTACACTCATCGTTAATAATGGCTTCTCAGTTAAATTCACAGCACTAAATTCTGTACCATCTGCAAATTTAAGACTATTCGCCGTTGTCCCTATAAATGAGCCGCTAATATTCAACTTGGCATTTGTCCCAAATAAAATACCATTGGGATTCATTAAAAATAAACTAACTGGGTTATTGCCATGAACTGTGCTAATTAACCCATCAATACTAGAAATAGTATTACCTGTAACTCGACTAAATATGTTTGTAATATTTGGTGTATTCACTAAATCAAAAGTTGCTGAACCACCCGTAGGTATTGAGAAATTATTAAAGCTATGAAATAAGTTATTCCCTTGTTCAATTCCGTTAATAATCTGAAAATTATTACCATTAGAGTTAACAATTGTGTTAGTGCTGGCATCAGATGAAATCTGAGACATTGCAGGTAATACCATCCCCGCAGTCAGTAATCCTGTGGTGAATGCTGCGAGAAACTTAATTGCCCTCATGTCTTAAATACTCCTTTGATCTGACACAATTTAGATTTCCCGAAATCGGATAAATCCTAACAGTAAACAATATCAAAGGATTTATTTAGCTTTTAATTACGCTTTAAATAGTATTAATACGGTTTAATACTTGTTTAAAACTAAGACAATATTTATCTGCAATTAACTCCAACACAAATTAAGTCTTGGGAATCGCCGCACAGGTTAATGGTTGTTGTCCGGGAGTGGGAGATTTAGCTGCTACTAGCTCAATTTTGCCTTGGGTGTTACGATGCCAGGAATTAGCTTGGATGAGAACTGCTGGGGATGTAGGTATTTGAGTAATTACCTCAGCCGTTTTTCTATATGCAGAGATGTCGCGCATATCAGACCAAGTGCGATCGCTCCTCACTTCCTGGGTCGGATTTTGCGGTACACCACCCCTTCCGATAGCGACAAAACTACTACCACTAGTATCTGCACATCCTGCGGCTATTTGTTGGGATGGATCGCTGACATTTGCTGGTAGTTCCACTAAGGCAGAATTGGGATCGACACCAATATTATGAACGTTAACTGTACCATTCACCCCAAATTGCGAACTGGCGCTGATATCATTTTCTGGTGTTAGTTGCGAACGATATTCTAAACCGAAAATACCCTGAGTATTAATATTAATATTGCCACCTTTGCCTTGAACGGCATTAGCAACGATATCGCTGTTTTCCCACCCAAAAATAATCGGTGAATTAATAGTAATATTTCCCCCGTTACCATTACCTTGTGCCGTGGAGGTAATTTGGCTTTGATCGCGCATTAACAGCAAATCTCTGACTTGCAAGCTGATATCACCACCATTACCTGATTCTGTTTGCGCTTGAATTAAAGCTTGATTTTTCAATTGGATCTGATCGCTAATAATTTGCAGATTTCCTGCATTTCCAGTACCTTGACTAGTAACTGTTACTGTTCCCCCATCTGTGAGAGTGAGTTTGGGTGTAGTAATACTCACATTACCTGCATTTGCTGTGAGTATATCTGGCAAACCAAAGAATTGACGTATTTGCGGACTGTAACGCAAAACAAAAGAGCCAATATTACTGTTATTACTACTACCACGACCACTAATGGCGATCGCCTCACTAGCATTGATTTGGACATTGCCACCATTACCTACAAATAATGCAGATGAACCAATTACTCCACCATTTAATATCTGCAATTTCTCAGTATCTAATCTTAAATCTTTGGCATTTCCATCTGAAAATGTAGTAATACCAATGTTGCTAGACAGTCCAAAAGGATTTTCACCCATAACGGTAGTATTGTGATTGCGAATCATTACCTGACCAGTGGAGCCACTACCAAATGTCACCGATGATATAGAGGCTCCCCCAGAGAGTAATAAATTATTCCCATTAACCACGATATCTCCAGCCGCTCCTTTTCCATGCGTGCTAGTGCTAATAACTGTAACTCCAATGGGATTCAGGGGTGAAAAATCTGATACCTCCATATCTGCTGCTTGAATCTGGATGTTACCACCCTTAGCAGTTCCAAAACTGAGAGTACTGATTGCGGAACCTTCTTGGAGTGTCAAGCGGGGAGTAATAATACTGATATTTGCACTGTCTCCCGTTCCCAAAGCTTCTCCACGAATCCAACTACGAACTTTAGCATCGGGTGTGGTACCAATAATTGCGATCGCATCTGATGCTTGTAAGTTAATATTTCCACTGGGAAGAACGCCGTAATTCTGCGATAAAATCAACGAACCATCAGTAAAGTCTATATTTCTTCCTTGGAGTTGAACTGAACCGGAGTTAAACCCACTCACATCTAATAGTGACTTTTGCGCCAGTTGAATATCTGCAAAACTTTGTCCCTGCTCGTACTCTAATTTATAACCCTGAGTAATCGGTACTAAACTAACTAATCCTGCACCTCCCAAACTTCCTAATTCTATTTGACCTGTTTGGGCACTCAGCGTTGCACCATCCAAACTGATATTTCCACCCACCAATGCTAAGGTTTTTCCTGACTGTACTTGTAATTTTGTGGAGCTAGGATTGCGAATTACAGGCGAAAAACTACTGAGAGTATCTAGGTTATGTCCTGTACCTTGGACTTGTATCGATGCGGGATTCTGTCCCATCTGCAAACCAATAGGTACAGTCATTGTTAATAATGGTTTAGCGCCAGGATTTACAGCACTAAATTCAACTCCATCAGCAAATTTGATGCTATTAGCAGTAGTCCCAACAAATGAGCCGCTAATATTTAAACTGGCATTTTGACCAAATACAATTCCATTGGGGTTGATTAAAAACAAACTAACTGGATGATGATTGTTGAGAGTTTTAATTAATCCATCAATATTAGAAATACTCCCACCTGTAACCCGACTGAATATATTAGTAATATTTGGCGTATTGACTAAATTAAAAGTTGCTGAACCATCTGTAGGGACTGAGAAATTACTGAAACTATGAAATAAATTATTACCTTTAGCAGTACCATCAGTAATTGTAAAATGATTGCCTGAAGGGGTGACAATGGTGTTGGTGGTAGCGTCAGATGTTACCTGAGCGTTGGCGCAGCCACTCCAAAGGAGTATCGCACTTTTGCAAATTGCCGCATTACATAACCCAATTATCAGTGTAGATACACAAGCGATCGCTCTCATGCCTAAAATTATCTTTGACTCTAACTTTAATTAGAGTTCCCAAAATAACATAGTTTATAACTTGCCTTATCCAGGATGCAATCTGTTATAGTTTGCTCAAGGGAATCGCCGCACAGGTTAATGGTTGTTGTTTTTCAATAGAAGATTGACTTGCAACTAACTCAATTTTGCCTTGAGCGTTACGATGCCAAGATGTAGCTTGGACAATAACCTCTCTTGATTGGGGAATTTGTGCCGTAATTGCGCCATTTTGCTGGAATGCAGAGATATCACGGATGTCTGACCAAGTGCGATCGCTTCCCACTTCTTGCATGGGATTTTGTGGTATTCCACCCCTTCCTGTGGCGACAAAACTACTACCAGTATTTGCAGAACAGCCACTAGCAATTTGCTGTGATGGGTCAGTGATATTTGCAGGTAATTGCACTAAACCAGAATTGGGGTCAACACCAAAATTGTTAATATCAACTGTACCGTTAACACCAAATTGGGAACTGGCTGTGATGTCGTTTTCTATTGTTAGTTGAAGACGATATTGAAGACCAAAAATACCTTGAGTTTTGATGTTAATATTGCCACCATGACCTTGAACTGCATTGGCAATGATGTCGCTGTTTTCTAAACCAACAATTATAGGTGAGCTAATTGACAAATTACCACCATTCCCATTACCCACAGCAGTAGCTGAAATGGCACTATTGTGACGCATCAATAAATAATCTTGCAAGTCTAATCTGACATCTCCGCCATTACCAGAAGCAGTTGATGCGCTGATGCTACCTTGATGATCTAGAAAAATCGAGTTGGCATTAATTCGTACATCTCCGCCTTTACCAGGCCCATCATTTGTGACGCTCACAACTCCTCCATCTATGAGGCTTAATAATGGTGTGTTAATTGTTAAAGAACCTGAATTGCCTGTAGGAATGGCTGGTAGTTCAAATGCAGCTTGAATAGCTGGGCTGAGAATCTCAGCGTTAGAAAAGACGCGAGAGACTGTCCCCGCAGCATTACCCTGAGTAGCACGACCCTCAACATATATGGACTCTGAAGCTTTAATTTCCACACTACCTGCTGAACCTGTTGCTAAAGTAGAAGACCCCAGAGATGCACCGCCTTGAATCACTAATTTAGATGTGTTGATGATTGTGCTATTAGCATTACCAGAACCCTGAGTAAAAGTAGATAGCGAACTTTCAGAAAATGCCAGAGGATTGTAACCCGCAATTTCGATGAGATTTGCTGCATTAACTTGTATTTTGCCAGTCTCTCCAGAGCTAACAGCCACAGAACTAATTGCACCAGAATCCAGAATCCTGAGATTATCCGTGGATACAGTTATGTTTCCTGCATTGCCGCTATTTAATGAAAATGTGACAATCCCTGTATAAAGGGCTGGATTAGCAATGTTAAAGCCTCTGATATCGGTTGTGCTACCCACATTCGTGATAATGTTTCCAGCGTTTGTTTGAGTCCGGGTTCTAGTGACAATTCTTGCTCCATCCTGGAGGGATAGCTGGGCAGCTGAGATAGAAATATCTCCTACTTTACCTGTAGCGAAATTATTGATTTGGATCAAACTTCCCAATTCACCATTGGCTGTGTTCCCCATCAAGTTGAGGGAACCTGTGGCCTTAACCGTAATTCCCCCAGACTCTTGTATTCCTAAGTTTTGGAGCAAAACAGCAGAACCCTCAGTTAAGCTGATGTTTTGTCCTTGGATTTGGATTGAGCCATTGTAACCAGTAGCATTCAGCAGGGATTCTTCTGCCAGATGAACATCGTCTAATTTCAACACCGTGGAGTAATCTGGCACCCAACCCGTAGGAGTGGCATTCAGTCCAACTAGCCCAGTGCTTACACTACCAATTTCTAGATGTCCGCTACTCTTGGTGGAAGCAACACCACCGTAGAAGTTTATACCACTACCAATCAAGGCCAGTGTATGATTTTCTCCAACTTGTAATCCGGGGGGACTTTTGCTCGCGTTAGCTGTACCAAAGCCAGTACTATCTGTCAACTGGTTTTGATTTCCCTGGACTGTGATGCTACCAGGATTTTGTCCCATCTGTAAACCTACAGGTACCCTCATTGTTAACAAAGGTGGGCTAGAAGCATTCACAGCACTAAACTCTACCCCATCAGCAAACTTAATACTATTGGCTGTTGTCCCCACAAATGACCCGCCAATATTCAAAGCCGCATTTTTACCAAATACAATGCCATTGGGATTCATTAAAAATAGACTTACGGCATTATTACTATTTACTGTTTTAATTAACCCATCAATCTGAGAAACATTACTACCTGTAACTCGGCTAAATATAGTTGTAATATTTGGTGTATTAGTTAAATCAAATTTTGCCGAACCACCTGTAGTCACTGAGAAATTACTAAAACTGTGAAATAAATTATTACCCTTTTCAATACCATTGATAATAGTAAAATCATTGCCGCTTTGATTGACTATAGTGTTGGTAGTAAAATCAGATATTACTTGAGCATTCACAGGCAGTAAAACTCCGCAAGTTAGTAACCCAGTTGTCACTTGATATAGAAACTGCCTCATAGCGTTAATACTTTTTTAAGCGTATAGTATGAGGATTCCCATTCTATTCGTACTACTAACATTTATGACTGGATCGCTAAATAAGTATGTCTTACCTGTGGTCTGAAGTGATGTCTACAAAGGGCTATGACTAGGCGATACCGTTTTGACAAAATTCCTAAAAGTTGGGAAATTGACCATCAGGAACAGCAGTACAAGTTAAAAATGGTTGTACATTGGCAGTTTGAGCCACAACTAACTCAATTTTGCCATCAGCGCGACGATGCCAAGATGTAGCTTAACTCTATGATTTCTCATTTAATCTTGCTTTTGCTGCGGCGCGTACAACTCGATTTCCATCTTTCACCAAAATTTGCAAAATTTCTGTTGATGTTTGCGGATTTTGGGCGATGAGATAACGTTCATACCAAGTAAATAAATTTAATGTTTTTAATTTTTTTAAAAAATATTCCTTAGGTAATGTGAAATTTTGGATAATAGCCAAGCGAAATGGTATTGAATCGATAGTGCGAAAATTTGGTTCTATATACTGAACTAGATATTTGCTAGCGATTTCCGGAGCAATTTGTATTAGTTTTTTGACTGCTACTACAAAAACTTTATGTTCTTTAAGGTTATGGTGACGTTGATGACGAGTATATATACTAGGTTTATAGTGATAATTTTTAGCGAGAACTTCTAGTATAGGAATTGGAGTATTAATGTTGTTAGCAACTGATAGTCTCACAGCTTGATTTTTATCTTTTGCTAGCTTTTTTAGACAATTTCTAGCCTTTTCAGAATAACTATATGCTTCTATCAAGCTAGCGTTTTGGGCAACAGCTTCGCGAATCAGTACAGATTTATGCTTGGCTAGTTCAGCTAACTTTTCGATAGGAGTCTGTTCGTATACTGCGGCATTATATGCAATTAAAAAAATATTTTGATGCTCACTATTAGCGAATTTCTCTTTATATTTAATTAATGCAGCTTGGCGAACATCTGAAGTTATATCATATAATGAATTTTCTATAAATTCTAATGATATATGGGGATTTTGCAGCATTAGCCATCGCAGTCTATAGCCACTTAAATCTCTAAATTTTATGTTAGCTATTTTGTGGCAAATTTCATTATTTATATGTGGATGAGAAGCTACTGCTGCATATATATCTACACTACGAACATTTAAAATTTGTAGTAATAAATCTGGCGATAAATCGGGATTATAAACTACTTGTTGCCAAATATTATGTACTGCTTCCCAATAAATATTATCAGGTACAATCTTAATCAATTCTAATAATTGAGGAATTGGTGTCATTGCACTTGCGGCGATGTCATATTGTTCTTGACTAGGTAGTTCTTTTATTTCAATTCCTTGATAGTCGTATTCGGCATTAAACAGCCTGAGCCAGAGATAAATATAATTAGATTTTCTGGAAATATACTGTAATTCTAATTGTGCTTTTAATTCTGGGGAAGTAGCTGGATTTAAAGCGATATTTTGCAGTATGCGCCTATCTTGCTCTTGGTAAAGAAGTCGTAAAATTTCTGATGGAGTATGGGGATTTTTAGCCACATCAGCACGGACATGGACATGGCGATCGCGCGATAATATCTCCAGATATTCTTGAGGTGTTTGGCTATTTGACGCCACTGCTCGACGCACGAGAATGCTTTTATCTTGAGTAAGATGTTTGAGTATATGCATATCTGCACGAGGATTACTAGCAACAGATACCCTGATTCTCCATTCAGGCGATCGCGCTAATTTTTCTAAATCGCTTAACTCTAGATTTGGATGCTTTGCAACTCTGACGCGAATAAATGACCATTTACTCGTATATAGTTCCCGTAACTTTTCTACCTCTGTATGCGGATGAGTTGCTAAAAATCGTTCTTGAAAAAAATTATTAACTATTGACCTTGGTAAACTAGGATTTCTCATTGCAGCTTCCCGTACTACCCTAGAATTATGATTAACAAGTTCAATTAAACATTCAACAGGTGTATTTTTATTTTTAGCAACTTCAATCAGCGTGGGAATTTTAATTTTTAAAGTTAACAATTCTCGTAAATATTCTGGGTGAGTATCGCTAAATCTAGCGATAGTTTCCTGAATGTATTCTGAAGCTTGAGCAAGTTGCAACTTAGGCTCAATTCCCAACAGCCAAAAAGTAAATTGATAATATTCTCCTTTAGCACTGTTATAATAATTACATCCTAAGTGAGCAGTATTGTAAAATCCCGATGCAATACTATCATGAATATTTTGTAATATATTATCCGCATATTCTTGCCACCCTGAAGACATTTCTCCGGCAATATTGACATGCATTTCTATCAATTCTCGAATAAAATCATTGCAATATTGATTTTCCGTCACTAATTGTAGTACTTTTTTGCTGACTTGAGGATTTTGCACAATTAGCAATAAATAATCATAATGTCCAGAATTAGCAAACTCAATTAACCATTCTTCTGGAGCATCTTCAGAGGCTAAAATATTTTGGATAACTTCATGGGGAATTGTTTTGTAAAAATCATGATTTTCTAAATGTAATAAAGGTAAAATCGGATTTTTAATAAACTCTATGGGAAATTCTTCTGCTAGTTGAAATAACACATCTATGGGAGTATTAGGGTTCCCGGCTACAGCTTGACGAACTTGTATATCTTCATGTCTCGCCAATTCTGTTAATAATTCTGGTGTAGTATCAATATTATTTGCAGTTGCTATTGCTAATTGATTACCGAGTTGCATCAATTCTTCCATATTATTTAGCAACCGCAGCACAGGTTAATACTGCTAGTATTGGAGTAGAAGACTTATCTGCAAATAACTCAATTTTACCTTTAGCGTTGCGATGCCAAGATGTAGCTTGGACAAGAACCTCTGTTGATTGGGGGATTTGTGCTTGTACTGGCTGTGTGTTGCGGAATGCACTCAGATTGCGAACATCAGACCAAGTGCGATCGCTCCTCATTTCCTGTATCGGATTTTGCGGTACACCACCCCTTCCTGTGGCGACAAAACTACTACTAGGATTTGCACTACAACCACTAGCTATTTGCTGCGATGAATCGGTGATACTTGCTGGTAATTCTACTAAGCCGGAGTTAGGGTCAATGCCAATATTATTAATTTGTACAGAACCATTAATATTAAACTGAGAACTGGCTGTGATGTCATTGGTAAGTTCTTCTCTTGGTGTAAGAGTATTGCGGAATTCTAAACCAATAATCCCTTGAGTTGAGATGTCAATGTTTCCGCCTCGCCCTTGGACAGCGTTAGCAATAATATCACTATTTTCTAATCCTAAAATTATAGGAGAATTAATAGTGATATTACCACCATTGCCTATTCCTCCTGCTGTAGCACTAATTGAACTATTTTCCCGCATTCGGATAAGGTTTGAGCGTAAAAAGACATTACCTCCTTCTCCTAAATTGGTAGCGGCGGAGATAGAGGCTTGATTGTTCAAAACAATTGAATTGGCATTTATTTCAAGTTTTCCTGCATTTCCTTGACCAGGTTGACGAACGCTAACTTCTCCATAATTACTAACCTCCAACAATGGCGTATTGATCGTCACGCTCCCGGAATCACCAGAAGGCGCATCGGGTAAACCAAAAATTTGCCGTTGAATCGAATCTAAAATCAAGCCTGATGAATTAATAGAACTAGGATTGACACCACCATCTTTGCGATTTTTGACAACTATCGACTCTGTTGCATTTATCTCTACACTTCCAGCTTTTCCTGAGTTGACTGTAGATGCTGTTACTAGTCCACTTTCTGCAATGATTAACCTTCCGGTATTAATAAATACATTTCCCGCATTTCCTGTTCCAAAGTTACTACTGGAAAATGCGCTAGGGTTGAATAAAGGACTCATGCCAGTTAGCTCAATTACATCCTTGGCACGAACATTAATAGTGCCACCATCTCCTGAGCTAAAAGGATTGATGATAATTCCAGCTCCATTAATTGCCTTGAAGCTTCCTGTAGATACTTGAATATCTGCTGATTTTCCCGAAGCAAGACTAACGGAAAATAACCCACTAATTAAAAAAGCATTGCTTGGGGAAAAATCTCTAAACTCTGTAGATTCAGCAACTTCGAGGTTGATTGTACCACCTTCCCCTAAGCCATAAGTGCGGGAGGAGATACCTCCACCTCCCTCAAAAAGCAGATTACGGGCAATTACATTGACATTGGCAGCTCTTGCATGAGTAACTGTATCTACAATTACACCACTACCAATTGTGGCATCCAAAGTTGTACCTAAGAACTTGAGGGTGTCTTGTACTTCAATCCGAATCTGTCCAGCATCCTGAGTTCCTAAGTTAGTACTGCTGAAAATTGAACCATCACGCAGTTCAACGCTTTTACCTCTGAGGTAGATTGATCCACTAGGTATACCACTGACATTGATTGATGCAGCTTGAGATAGGGTAATGGGAGAAAACTGATTAACCCAATCGTATACTAAAGTCCAGCCTTGCAAGTTGGGCTGAAGCATAACTTGCCCAGAAGCAACACTACCAACTTGAATTTGTCCGCCTTGGGCGATCAGATTACCGCCATTCAAATTGACAGAATTTCCTAATAGAGCTAATGTTTTTTCACGTGGAACTTGTAGATTTGATACTGAGCTGTTAGTTGGAGTCAAAAAGCCTAAGATAGGTAACGAAGTTGTTAAACCATGTCCCAAACCTTGAATGTCAATCGCTCCTGAGTTTTGCCCCATCTGCAATCCTACAGGTACGCTCATCGTCAACAAAGGAGTTGCATTGGCATTCACTGCACTAAATTCTGTCCCATCAGCAAACTTAATACTATTCGCTGTCGTGACTACAAAAGAGCCGCTAATATCTAATCTGGCATCTTTACCAAATACAATTCCGTTAGGATTCATTAAAAACAAACTCACCGGATTATTACTATTAAGAGTTTGAATTAATCCATCAATCTGGGAAACATTTCCACCAGTCACCCGACTAAATATAGTTGTAATATTCGGTGTGTGGGTTAAATCAAAAGTTGCTGTACTACCCGTAGGTATAGAAAAATTGCTAAAGCTGTGAAATAAATTACTACCTTTTTCTATACCATTAATAATCTGAAAACTATTACCATTTTGATTAACAACGGTGTTAGTAGTACCATCAGATGTGACTTGGGCTATTGCGGGTAATACTAAGCTTAAAGCCAATAATTCTGTAGTTAATGATACGATAAATACATGAATTCTCTGGCTTATTGCAAAAGAAATCGCTCTCATATCTTGGATTTTTCTTGACCATGACTTTAGTTATACCTCTATTACACGTATAATTTATGACATCGTCAAGAGAGATTGTTATTTGTCACAGTTAACCCTGAACAACCATAGATTGATCGTGTTTGCAAATCAAGCAACAAATCTAATATTTCTTAGGTCTTTACAGGGTTTCTAAACATAGGAATTTAGGCTACAGTATTGTGCGATTAAAACGGCGAATACTGCACTGAAAAATACAGCCCATTTTCTTGCAAACTGCGTTTTTCACCCTCCACTGAAGTCAGAGGAATACCCCAATCAAAACGGGCTGAGAAACTATCGCCTTGTTTCCACAGTAGCCCTAAACCCGTACCTACTAAAGTACTGGGTGATGGATTGTCGCCTTTGACATTCCAGCCTGTACCCACATCAATAAAGGGTGTTAGTTGGAGGACTCCGCCTATTTTGGGAGCGCGGAGAATCGGTAACCGCAATTCTGCGGAGAATAACATGCCATTATCTGTAAGTAATGTATCCTGGCGGTAGCCGCGCACACTTAACTGTCCACCTAGACCAAATTGTTCTAAGGGTACAAGGGAATTTGCGGATAGTTGGATATCGCCTCTAGTTAAAAATAGGGTATCTGGTGCTAACTGTCGCACCCACTGAGCTTGTCCTCGCCAAGAGAAAAAGCGGCTATCTGGTTCATCTTGATTAACATTGGCTCCAAACCAATCTACACCTAAACTAAATTGCGATCGCAATGCAAAAACTTGGCTGGTACTACGCTGAGTATAATCTTGAAAAAAGCGTAAAGCAGAAATATTCGTTCTTCCTTGCTCATCTGCACCTGGTGACAGACGAAACGGGCCGATATTATCAATACCTAACTCAGTTTGGCTTTCCTGGCGAGAAAACGAGAAACCTACCGCTAATTCTTGAGTTGGCTTTTGCAGTAAGGGTTGACGATAACTAAATTCGTAAGAAGTTGTATCTGATTGAATATCGAGAACGCTGAAAGGTTCTTCTATGACACGGTTCCAACCTTTGTTAAACCCAAAGGAGAGAGTACCATTGTGCGCATTAATTGGTAGTGTGTAATTGAAATTAATTGTATTGCTGCCATCGGTATTGGCGTAACCGATACTCAGAGTATCGCCTAAACCGAGTAAATTCGCTTCTTGCAAATCTACACCCCGGCGAAAACTACCCACACTAGGCGATCGCCCATTATCTATACTTGTTGTTAGTCTAAAAGTATCGGCTTCTTGGATTTCCACCTGTAAAATATTACTTCCCGGACGCACACCCATCTGCAACTCTGCTGATAAATTTTGAATGCGCGGATCGAGGCGGAGGAGTTGCAGCTTTTCTAGTAAGCGGGGTACATTCAACGGGGTTCCTGCACCCAGTTGAATGCGCGAGCGAATATATTGACTATTTAATCGTCGGTTACCAACAATTTTAATTTCTTCCAGACTACCTTCAATTACCTGAATTTTGATGGTTCCATCTTCTACAGTTTGCGGTGTAATCAACGCTCCTGTGGTGACATAACCCTTATCTGTGTAAAGCTTGGTAATTGCATCTTTGATTTGTAATAACTCTGCAAATGTCAGTTCCTTACCCAAATAAGATTTTGTAATCGCTGCAAACTCTTCTGGTTTGAAGACTGTACTCCCAACAACTTCAATGCGATCGACACGAAATTTAATATTAGCCCCATTCTCTGCGGGATTTGATTGATCTGGTATTGTTGGTAGCGGTAGTAATTGATTGTCTTCTGGTGGTGACGGTAGTACCTCTGAGGGTAATGGCGTTACTGGTACTTCTTCTACCCTTCCTGGTGGTAAGGTTTGAGGATTTGCAGTTTGAGCTATAGCATTTTCATAATTGCCCGTGACAGCTAGGAAAAAAAAGCCAAATGTCAGCGATTTCAGGCTAAAAAGGTATTTTAAAGACCTATAAGAAATTGGGTTAGAGCCGATAGTCATCATGTTGTAATCCTTTTTGTCACTCCCCGACAAAGAAAATTTGTGCATCAAGCCTGTCTAGATCGGGCTTTTGGTTAGTCAATCGCACCATCCTCTAATCCCAGGGAATTTTTCCCTTCAAATGTTGAATTAGAGATTGGCTATGAATTCTCAGATTCTGCGTACAATAATTGAGCAGAAGCTAGAAAAGTTACTAAAAATCGGCAATTAGCGACAAACGGTAAATGATATTTTTTTAACTTCTATTGTAAGTAGTAATTCTGGAGAAAATATGAGGATTTATATTTTAATCTGCTAAAAAAGGCGAATCAGGTGATTTCGTAGAAAAAGCAAGTATAATTAAATTTTTTATTTTACTAAGACCCAAAAACATCCTTAAGTATATTTAATTAAGCAATAGTCTAAAAAAGATACAAAAAATTAAAAAACACTTGTACCGCTATAGATGATAGATCTCTGGTAGAGATTGGGAATACAGAAACTTCAGGAGAAAACTCAGATTTCATTAGAGCGATCGCAGATGTGAAGCAATTTTAGATTTATTCAACGAATAAAAATGAATTCATCATCAGAAAAATGGGTAGAAACCCCGTCCTTTAGTACCGGTTTACATGGAATGTGGTAAAATGTGAAGTATGGAAAAAGCCTACCGTTACCGTTTTTACCCAACTGCCGAGCAAGAACAGATATTGCGCCGGACAATTGGTTGCGTGCGGTTGGTTTTTAACCGAGCATTGGCAGCAAGAACTGAAGCTTGGTATGAGAGACAAGAGCGAGTAGATTACGCTCAAACCTCCACCATGTTGACGCAGTGGAAAAAACTCGAAGAACTGGAATTTTTGAATGAGGTTAGCTGTGTACCACTGCAACAAGGTTTGAGGCATCTGCAAACTGCTTTCACTAATTTCTTTGCAGGTAGGGCGAAATACCCCAACTTCAAGACCAAACGCAGTGGTGGCAGTGCAGAATTTACCAAGTCTGCTTTCCGATGGAAGGATGGACAAGTCTACTTGGCAAAGTGTTCTGAACCACTGTCTATTAAATGGTCTAGGCAACTGCCAAAGGGGTGTGAACCTAGCACCATCACAGTTAGGATTGAACCTTCTGGACGATGGTTTGTCAGTCTGAGAATTAATGATCCGTCTGACGAAACTTTGCGGCCTGTTGATAACGCTGTTGGGTTGGATGTTGGGGTGAGCAGTCTCGTTACCCTGAGTACGGGTGAAAAGATTGCTAACCCCAAAGCGTTTGACAAGCACTACCAAAAGTTGCGGAAAGTGCAAAAAGCGCTCTCGCGCAAGCAGAAAGCCTCTCGCAACCGAGATAAAGCCTCGCTCAAAGTTGCTCGGATTCAAGCTAAGATTTCTGACTCCAGAAAAGACCATCTGCATAAGCTGACAACCCGACTGATTCGTGAAAACCAAACGATAGTGGTTGAGGATTTGGTAGTTAAGAACATGGTCAAGAATCCCAAACTCGCCCGTGCCATTAGTGATGCAGCATGGGGAGAATTGGTGAGGCAACTGGAATATAAAGCTCTTTGGTACGGTCGAACCTTGGTGAAGATTGACCGATGGTTCCCTAGTTCTAAGCGCTGTGGGCATTGCGGTCACGTTGTGGAAAAGTTGCCGTTGAATATCAGGGAATGGGATTGCCCCAACTGCGGGATGCACCACGACCGAGATATCAATGCAGCTAAGAACATTTTGGCGGTGGGACACACCGTTACAGTCTGTGGAGCGAACATAAGACCTGATAGGCATAAGTCTAAAGGGCAGTTGCGAAAATCCAGTAATGGAAAGAAACAGAAACCTAAGTCGTGAGTCTTAGGAATCACCGTGGCGCGATTCCCGGTGAGGATGTCAACTTGCAACAAACGTTACTAAATGACTGCCGAAACCTAATAGTAGAATAGGGTACAGAAGCAGCAAGTAACGGAGGAAGGGAAATTGGATGAACTGAGGGCGGCTCTAGAGCTAGCAACTGAAGAAGAATTGCAGGATTTAACGGCGATTCTGTTTAGTCGTAAGTTCAATCCCTTAGACTACGTTCACACACCTGAACCGATTGAAGTCCAAAGTCAAGACCGCAAAGCTTGGTTAGATACACTAGAGGATCGTTTTCGCTTTTTAGCCGCAGATGGAATGACAGTATTGCGGGGACGCACTAGCCAAGTAACTTACCGTCAAGCATTAATTCAAGTATGTAAGTATTTAAAAATACCCTATTCTAACCAACTGGCAACAGTAGATTTAGAAGCAGAAGTATTTTTGCATCTATTAGGGCATGTGTGGAAAAAATTGCCAGAAAAAGAAAAACAAAAATTAACTCTACAGGTACAGCGTCACCTGATCAAATCGGAAGCGAAACAACCGCTACCGCTTTTATTACAACGCGATCCCTTAGGCATAATTTTTAAAGGTGGTAGTGCTTTAGCTGTCACTTCTGTGATTCAACCACTGGTACTGAAACAAATTGCTAGACAATTTGCTACACATTTTGCTACCTATCAAGTAGCGAAAACCGCCGCTATTCAAGGAACAGCAACTACAACTACGCAATTTCAAACTTATGTAGCGTTACAAATGGCACGGCGGGGGATGACTGTCAACGCTGCACGTTATGGAGCGATGCGGAGTGTTTTCGCGGTGATCGGCCCGGTGATGTGGGCTTGGTTTTTTGCAGATTTAGGGTGGAGAGCGATCGCTACTAACTATGGTCGCATTATCCCGACTATCTTCGCCCTAGCGCAAATTCGTCTAACCCGTAGTGAATGCTGGGAGCTAGCTTGATACAGGCTGTTTACCATCCAAACAAAGCCTTACAATTGCCTTGGAATTTGACTCAAGTGGGGCTGGTTCTCTTCCCATTGAGTCCCTTTTTGGGGGCTGTATTAATTGTATTGGCATCCCTAATTACTTTGGCGCGTCAATGGGGTAAAGTTATTCGCCGCCCTATTAATTGGGGATTTGCGCTTCTAGCTGTGTTGCTAACCATTACAGCTGGGTTCGCCGAAGACAAAACCCTGGCTTATGTCGGCTTATTTAATTTTGTACCCTACTTTATTGTTTTTGCTGGATTAAGCGCTTTATTTCAAAAAATCGCTCAATTACGGCAAATGGCTTGGATTTTGGTCATTGCTTCCGTGCCTATTACTATTTTAGGCTTAGGACAGTTATTTTTGGGCTGGTCGCTCAATTTAACCTTTTTATGGGTGGTATTGGAGTGGACGATCGCACCAGGAGGAGAACCACCAGGGCGGATGTCATCAATTTTGATGCACGCTAATACATTAGGTACTTATTTAGTTATACTTTTTACTTTTGGTTTGGGTTTAGGGCTAGAACAATGGCAGTTAATTAAGCAGCAAATTCAAAGGTCTAAAGCACCGCTAATCTTTTTGACCATTACGGGAATTATCAATTTCATAGCGTTAATTTTTACCAACTCCCGGAATGCTTGGGCGATCGCTATTTTTGTTTGTTTAGCTTATGCACTCTACCAAGGTTGGCGAATTCTGGTAGGTGGTGTAAGTGCGATCGCAACTTGTATTTTATTAGCAGCGTTTGCGCCTTCACCATTCGCCCAATTTTTTCGCCGCTTCGTTCCCGCTTTCTTTTGGGCACGCTTAAACGATGATATGTATCCCGACAGGCCAGTAGCTTTAATGCGTAAAACCCAATGGGGATTTGCTTGGTCTTTAACTCAGCAACATCCTTGGACAGGTTGGGGATTACGCAATTTTACAGGATTATACCAAGCAAAAACACAGATTTCTCTAGGTCATCCCCACAACTTATTTTTAATGCTCACGGCTGAAACTGGGATACCTAGTACGCTGTTATTTTGTGGTTTAATAGGCTGGATTTTGTATGCATCTGTGAAATTGCTACGCGAAGCAAAATTCCCCAATTCTGAAGATAAATTGCTATTTTTCACCTATATAATCGCCTTATTTGGCTGGTTACTCTCTAATATTGTTGATGTCACTCTCTACGATTTTCGTTTGAATACGCTGTCATGGTTGATGTTATCCGCAGTTTGTGGATTAGTTTATCGTTACAACCAAGATAATAAATCCAAATCTCCAGAGAATTAGAGTCAATTAGCGAAGTTTTGATGACTTATTGGTAAGTACTTTATTGTCTGTAACAACCCCCATCAACAGCCAAGCAGATTAAATATATAAATTAAATTCGGCACAGTTGATGAATCTACACAGTACATAACTTTTTCAGTGTATCCACCGGAGTCATTCATCCTTAACAGTTAATAAAATTACTAATATTCACGTCTGTGAGTGTCACTAATTCAAGTTAGTGACTGTTGCTGATTGTTGGGAAGGTGTACGGATAACCCTTTTGGGGGTTTTCCTGCATAATAGGCATCTGTAAAAGATGCCTTTTTTTTATCTATTTTGTTGTAATAAACCCATCAATAATCTCAGAATTTGTGTATGAAAATATTCTCTTCATTCTTAGCAGTTGTCACATCTTCTTGCGGTTTATTAACCTTAAATCTGGCAATTTCTTTACCTGCTCAAGCTTCAGTTGTTTGTGAAACAGACACTATCACCAAATATGGAAATGGCTCCTTAGCAAGTTGTATCCTCAGTCAAGATATGAATTTGCAAATTTCTAGTTATAAAACAGGTACATCTAATTTTGTTTGCAAATCCGAAAATTATATTTCGTTTAGTGAAAAAGGGCAATTTGCCAGTTGTATCTTGGCAGCAGAAATGAAAATTATTAAAGGTAATGCGGTAGAAACTTGTTTACCACAATATCAGGTAAATGTTGTCAGTGCTGAAGATGGTAGTCTAGCGATTTCTTGTAAAAGTTTGAGATTATCATCTTTCAACCTTTAACTAGGGTATGGGGTGGACAAATACAGCGAATTGTATTGTAGGGGCACTTGCCATGCCCCGAAGCGCTAGTTTTGCGTTGTTTTCCAGGGTTGGTTGATTTGCGGTATCGCACCACTCGGTAGAATGGTGTTGTCCGTAATCGAAAAATCACGCTTCAGTAGCCAACCTTATGCTCACAACAGCAGATTTTCTTCAATATACCCAATGGTCAGGTATTGCCACGTTGGTATTTGCCGTTTTAACAGTCCTGGGTTTAATCTTCAAATGGGGTATTCGCTTTCGGCTGGTGGGTACGACTGGTTTTATGCTGGTACTGACAGGTGGTTTATTTGCACTCTCGTTAGTACCTTTAAGCCGTACTGTGATTCCTGGCGCAGTGCGTTTCACCCTAGTTTATGACAATGGTTCTACACAAGCAGTCATTGCGATCGCACCAAATATTACCCCTTCAGCACTAGAAGCAACTTTACGCCAAGCAGCTAGTAATCTCTATTCTTATGGGCGCTTAGGTTCCAAGAATGACAATTATCTGACTATTCGTGCCCGTACCCTAATTCACCCAGAACTAGGGTTGACCGTACCACTATACTTAGGTCAGGTCAAGCGCACTCTAACTCAGCGAGAAGATCCCCAAATGGCGGTGGAAATTTATCCTGAGAAATTTGCCCAATTACCGAAAGCAGCAGCGTAGGGAAGCAGGGGGACAAAGAATTTTAGATTTTAGATTTGCGATTTTGGATTCTAATCTAAAATCTAAAATCCAAAATCCAAAATTGTTTCAATGCCCCATGCCCCATGCCCAATGCCCCATGCCCCATTCTATGTACTGTTTGTATCACTAATTAAATTTATATTTTTGGCTCTGAGATTCTATATTGACGTTGTGAAGTGGTGTTTTTTTCTCAATGATACAAATTATTTTGTAAGTATATTTCTCTAAATTAAATGAGGATTTATTGTTAACAGTAAAACAATATTTTTTTTGTATTTCAGTATACAATAATTATTTTTTTTAGATTAAGATATTAATTTAGCCATGCCATTGGTGGGAAAAAGTTAATCAGTCTGTTGGTTACGGGTAATGATGGCAGAAGACATTATTAGTGAAACCCACATGACCAAAGCCTTTTTCTTCCTTCTGTGGGAGTGGTATTGTGAATTAGTTATACGATTATTCAAAACTTTGATTGTTCGGGATTTAAGGCTAATGGGCACTATTGAGTCAAGCCATGTCAAACTGCTCAAGCAGTTGGCAAAGGGCTTTGTGGAGTTATCTGGATTTCTCGTGGTAGCAAGCAGCCTGATTTGTAACTATTCAGCATAAGCCCGATTTTTATTGTCAATTTGCTGAGAAATATCAAGGTTTTGGCAAACTAGTTATATGCCCAATCAATCTTCTACTCAAACTTTGTCTACTCAAACATCTAGTTCGTTATTAACGCTAGCGATCGCGCCAGCAAAAGTAATTCGTGGTGCCAGTGTATTAGAATCGGCAGCAGCAGAGATTGCTAGCTTGGGAAGTCGTCCCTTAATTGTCGCAGGCGATTCGACTCTGGCAATTACTCAAGCCAGTTTGTCACCAATTTTAGAAAAACAACAGCTGCATGTAGCTCAAGCGCCCTATGGTGCAGATTGCTGTGAAGCTAGCCTGAAATCCTTACGTAAAGCGGCAAAAGACCATAAAGCAGATTTAATTATCGGTGTTGGTGGTGGTAAAGCACTAGATACGGCGAAATTAGTCGCCCATCAGTTGCAATTACCAGTGGTGACAATTCCTACTTCCGCAGCTACCTGTGCAGCTTGGTCGGCGCTGTCGAATGTGTATTCTGAATCTGGGGCGTTTCTTTATGATGTCAGCTTATCGCGCTGTCCCGATTTACTCATTCTCGATTACGACTTGATTCAAACTGCACCACAGCATACATTAGTTGCTGGAATTGGGGATGCGATCGCAAAATGGTATGAAGCCTCAGTTAGTAGCGGACATTCACAACAAACCCTTACCATCGCCGCAGTCCAACAAGCAAGAGTTTTGCGCGATATCTTATTGCAAAAATCCACAACCGCCTTACAAGAACCAGGAAGCGAAGTTTGGCGGGAAGTTGTAGACGCGACAGTGTTAATGGCTGGGGTAATTGGCGGACTTGGTGGTGCCCAATGTCGTACCGTTGCCGCCCATGCAGTGCATAATGGTTTAACCCATGTTGCCGGTCATAGCAGTATTCACGGTGAAAAAGTCGCCTATGGGATTTTAGTGCAACTGCGATTAGAAGAAATGGTACAGGGCAATCAGCTAGCAACCTCAGCCAGACAACAACTGTTGAAATTCTATGCAGAGATTGGCTTACCAAAAAAATTGAGCGATTTGGGATTGGGCAACATTACTCTAGCAGAACTGCAAACAGCAGCCGAAGTCGCCTTAGTTCCCACTTCTGATATCCATCGGCTACCGTTTAAAGTGGCGGTGGAACAATTAATGGCGGCGATGGTTTCTACCACTGCACCAGTAGAAAGCCGAGACACGGTAAATCGCGTCTCAGTGAGGGGAGTAAGTGACGAGGTTGAGGTTCAGGAATGAGTTTGGATTGGATTGTTCCCGCAGAACGAGTACAGAAGCTACCACCCTATGTATTTGCCCGTCTTGATGAACTCAAGGCTAAAGCTAGGGAACAAGGCTTAGATTTGATTGATTTGGGCATGGGAAACCCTGATGGCCCCACACCACAACCGGTGGTAGAAGCCGCCAAGCAGGCTTTGCAAAATGCGGCTAATCATGGTTATCCCCCCTTTGAGGGAACTGCTAGTTTCCGCCGTTCTATCACTAATTGGTATGATCGCCGTTACGGTGTTTCTCTCGATCCTGATAGCGAAGCCTTACCTCTACTCGGTTCTAAAGAAGGATTAGCCCATTTAGCCTTAGCTTACATCAATCCTGGCGATATAGTGCTGGTACCTTCTCCTGCCTATCCCGTCCACGTTCGCGGCCCCGTAATCGCTGGCGGACAAGTTTACAGCTTGATGCTCAAACCAGAGAACGATTGGTTAATTGATTTAGCCGCGATTCCCGAAGAAGTTGCCCAAAAAGCCAAAATCCTCTATTTCAACTATCCCAGCAATCCCACGGCGGCGACTGCACCCAGGGAATTTTTTGAGGAAATCGTCGCTTTTGCCAAAAAACATGAAATTCTCTTAGTGCATGACTTGTGTTATGCCGAGTTAGCTTTTGATGGTTATCAACCGACTAGCTTATTAGAAATTCCTGGTGCAAAAGAGATTGGTGTCGAATTCCACACCTTATCCAAAACCTATAATATGGCTGGTTGGCGCGTGGGGTTTGTGGTGGGGAACCGCCATGTAATTCAAGGTTTGCGGACTTTAAAAACCAACCTGGATTATGGTATCTTTGCTGCCTTGCAAACCGCCGCCGAAACCGCATTGCAACTACCAGATGAATACTTGCATGAAGTCCAACAACGCTACCGCACCCGTCGCGATTTCTTAATTGCTGGGTTAGGAGAGTTAGGCTGGAATATTCCCGTAACCAAAGCAACTATGTATTTGTGGGTGAAATGTCCTGAGGGCATTGGTTCCACTGATTTTGCTTTAGATGTACTGCAACAAACTGGTGTTGTTGTGACTCCAGGTAATGCCTTTGGCGCTGCTGGCGAAGGTTATGTACGTATTAGTTTAATTGCAGATTGCGATCGCTTAGGTGAAGCCTTGCACAGATTTAAAAAAGCGGGGATTCATTACTAAGGGCTAGGGGCGAGGAATTTTAGATTTTAGATTTTGGATTTTAGATTTAAACCTAATCCAAAATCGGAAATCCAAAATCCAAAATTGAATTGCCCCATGCCCAAATCTTTACAAAAATATATAGACATAATTAGCAGATATCATTGCAGCTGTATCTACCTTGGCGATAAATAAGCGGGATAAGCAGTTTCATGTGAGTATTATCGAGTTATAACAGCCAAATTGGCTGATTTATGAAGCAATATGTCGCTATGTAAGCATTGATAAATATTATTACATTTCTATGTGCGGAAGCGGACAGACCTGAACATCTAAAAGCGTTTAAATAGAAGATGAGCGAGTATTGGCATTTCATCACCACGCCAAGTTTGACATCTTCATTAGGGTCGAAATTATGAATAACAAACCCATTTCGTTCAAGGGACTACGCCTACTTGTAGTTGATGATGACCGGGATACAAGGAAGTTACTCAGTATTTTATTTGAACTCGATGGGGCAGAGGTGCTAACAGCAACTTCAGCGCGTGAAGCCCTAGAAATCATTTCCTGCTTCCAACCAGATGTCCTGATTTGCGATATTTGCTTACCTGATGAAGATGGCTATTCTTTACTGCGGAAAGTGAAAAGAATTGACATCGAGCAAGGTAGAATTACACGAGCGATCGCACTTAGTGCCTATGTGATGGATGAGAATCGCCAATACGCCTATTTAGCCGGTTATCAAAAGTATTTGCACAAACCAATTAACTTAGATGAATTAGCAAAAGCTGTGAATGATTTAGCGCAACTACAGCAGTATGCTTGATTGTGGAGAGAAGGCAGAGAGGACAAGGGAGACAATTGTACAGACGCGATTAATCGCGTCTCTAACTAATGACTAATGACCAATGACAGATAAATCATTCTACTGTACGCTCCATAGAAGCACCACCAAAACTAAACGCAACATCATAGCCAATTCGCATAGTGAATAATCTAGCTTTGGGATTTTTCTGCTTTAACATTAATGCAGATTCTACACCAGTTTTATCAATTCCATATTCGCCTGTTTCCGCATCGATTACAATCATCTTGCCAATATTATCGCCATATTCAACTTGTTGACGAATGCCATTTTCGTAAAATTGTTTGGCTCTTTGGGCAACTTCTTCTACAGTCCAAAAAAGAGCTTGCATATTACACCTACTGTTAGCCGAGCGTTCTTATATATTCTCATTATAGAGGTGGGGAATTATCAATTTTTTCAACCGTGATGCTATTGTTCTCGGTCAACCGTCAACCGTCAACCGTCAACTGTCAACGATACTATGAATTATTTTTTCCCTTTTTTCCTAGCTGCATCTCGCACTTGTTGATTGAGTAAATAACCGAAGCCGACTGTCTCTAAGCGGGTGACAAATTCCTCGCGGGTGTTACCTAGTGCTTTGGCTGTAGCATCTATATTCCAGTTATAAAAATGTAGCTGGCTGAGTAGATAAACTCGCCGGGTTTGGGCGGTGGAAAGACGGTAAGTTTTGAGATATTCTAATTCGCCATTTTCTCGGATAATTGCTTCCCCAATATGATTTTCCTCCTTGGGGCGCAAATCGGTGATAAATCTTTGCAGGACAAAGGGCCCTGCTGTAAAAACTCTTTGGGAATTTAGCTGACGTTGTAATAATCCTTCCGCCATGAATCCCTGAAAAGCAGCCCAATGCGATCGCATTTTGGCGATCGCGCTGCGCAAATCTGCCAAACTATTAATTGTCGAATCATCTACCGACAAATCCATTGGAAAAGGCTTGTCAAACATCAAGCTGTATTCATAAATTAACTCGCCGTAGAAGTCCTCAAGTAAACTGGTATGTAAAGCGCGGTAATCTTCCGGGGTGGGAACTACAAACGCCGATGCTAAAGTCTCAGCGACAAATACCAACACTCCAACTTGTCGCGGATGAATCTCAAATACTCGCAAAGCATCTTCCAATCCCGCAATATAACGTCCACTCACGGACATTTCATAGCGCGAACCTAAGCCATGAGATAAAGCATACTTAGAATATTCACTCCAAGCAATATCGGGGCCGGAAAAAAACAACGAGAGAAAACCTTCCATCGCCAAATGTAGCGGTAAAAATCGCAGTTGATTCTTGGCTTCTCGCTTCGCCATGCGATGCATTAAGCGTACAGTCGCACAACCGCAATCTAAACGCTTTCCATCTGATTTTATTATCTGTCCGCCAAAGCTAGCCAGGGGACTTCCATCGTCACTCCAAGACATCACCAACCCATGAGGCACATAGGAATAGTATTTCATCCCAGGTTCCGCGATCTTTCCGTCTAAGGAGACAATAGTAATATCTTCGTTGTAGTTACGCTGCATTAAGCGTAAATCTCCCCGCACCTCACGCCGCAATAAAGGAACAATTCGCACGGCACCGCGTATCTGAGATGGTGCAATTTCTAAGCCTTTTAAGGATATATCTGTTAATAATTTCTGTTTGGTTGCCATGATTAAGAAGGGAAGTTAGGGTTGAGGCTTTTTTAACGCGGAGGGGTGCTGAGTTCTCGCAAAGGTACGCGGAGTTTTCTTGAGTTAATTGGTTGAGAAGGGATTATGTTTTGTTGTGAGGTGGAAGTTTTGAGTTAAAAGGTGGAAGTTTTGAGTTCTGAAGTTCATGCTTCGAGTAAAAAGGTGCAACTTTCGAGTTCTGAAGTTCATGCTTCGAGTAAAAAGGTGCAACTTTCGAGTTCTGAAGTTCATGCTTCGAGTAAAAAGGTGCAACTTTCGAGTTCAGAACTTCATGCTTCGAGTTAAAAGGTGCAAATTCCGAGTTCTGAACTTCAAGCTTCGAGTTAAAAGGCTCAACTTCCGAGTTCAGAACTTCAAGCTTCGAGTAAAAAGGTGCAACCTCCACTCTCAAAGCTTTAATTCTTGTGATATTTACCTTTCTTCATTTTGAATTTTGAATTTTGAATTTTGAATTGTTATCATTTGTCGCACTCTTTCCGCTAAATATGCTTCTAATTCTGACAACGGCGCAGAACCATCAGCGAAACGTGCAAATCCTAACATCGTGGGTAAGTCTTCTGCATCCCTTAATCCCACTGTGGGGATGGTGTGGCTGAGATTACGCAAGGAAAAGTCTTCGGAGTTAAACACGGGATTGCAATGAATGATGGAAGTTCGCCTTTGCGGATCTAATTTAGTCCGAAATATCCGCAAAACTTCCGCCGCACCTTGGGGAGGATAGTTTTCACAACCGTCAGATACAATTACCACCAAATCTGCACCAGAACCTAAGGCGGCTAATAGGGGTGTAGCTAAATCAGTTTGTCCGTAAGCGCGGATTTGTAAGGGATTTTCTGGGGGTATTGTCCAAAAAGCACGATATTCCTTGGCGGCGGCTTGTAATAAGTAGTGCGTAGCCAAAGCTACACCCAAAGGACGACGGCGTTTTTCGCTAGAACCAGAGCTAGAGTAGCTACAATCTAACACAGCCGCGACTTTTCCCAGCTTTAACGGTGCTTTTTTCAACACAAACCGCGCGGATTGCTGCATTGCTTGGTGTAAAATCTCCCGTTTTTCTGTTCTGATTTCCAGAGGTAAGGAAAGAATATACAACGCCAACTTAGTTAAAGGTAAACGTCCTAAATCTAAGTCAATTTCTACCTTTTCCGTGCGTTCTGCTGCACCTTGGAAGCGTAATTTTTCCCCTACAGTCATTTGCTGTTGAATGCGGGTTAAAAATACCTCGCGCTTAATCTTGTGTTTAATTGCTAATCCTTCCGCTACTGTGAAAGGTAACTCGTAAATTGCTTCTGCACTGTAATGTGCTTGACGAAACTTTTCAAATAATGCTGTTTCATAAATCTTTTGTCTCCAGTTATGAAAGAGAAAAGTACCTAATTCCCCTTGAAGTTTCAAGTGTGCGTGAACTGCGATCGCTCTTACCTTGGTACGATACTTCACAGCATGGAAACTCAAATCACGACGCTGCTCTAAATATTCTCGCGCGATCGCGCGACTGCGGCGATTATTAATCCGTCGTTGACGCAACTGTTGTAATACCCCCCAAGCACGTTGCGGTGGTAAATTATGCAAAGCCTGCGCAATTAAAGCACCCTCTTCTTCCTTATATTCTGGTAACGTATCCTTCCCCGTCGCCAACAATTTCAAAATAATCTGCGCCTGATTAAAATGATTAATTCCCGCAGCCAAAGAACGGGCATAAAGTAAGCGATAATTCCCCAAAATATAATCATGTAAAAAGTCAATTGATACCCTTTGTCCATAAGCATCATCATAAAACTCACGCTGTCCCGTACAAGCCAGACAAGCATTAATAAACATCACCAAATCTTCCCGCGCCACCTGTTCCACGCGGTTATTTTCAACAACCATAATAAATTACGAATTACGAATTACGAATTAGTTCGGGTGCTGTTTGGGGAGAGATTAGCACGACTTAGTTGAGCAATTTAACAAATTGGAACGGAAGTCATACTCAAGTCCCGCAAACAGCAAAACTAAAAACTTCAAGATAAATTTAACCTATAAAAAATTACGAATTACGAACTACGAATTACGAATTATTTCGGGTGCTGTTCGGGGAAAGGCGGCGCGACTGGCTAGTACGAATTCACAGTTCGGGTTCGGAAGTCACACCAAAGTCCCGCGAACAGCAAGACTGAAAACTTAAGGAAACTTCAAAAAACAAATTCTTATGTTATTAACAGTCAACAGTCAACAGTCAACAATCAACAGTCAACAGTCAACAGTCAACAGTCAACAGTCAACAATCAAACGTAACAAAATTGTTCTGTTTTCGCGAGTCCCTCAAGCAATAATTCCGCAGATTTGCTCAGTGAAGTGACAAAAATACCTACTTCACTTTCTTGATGAGCAGCTATCCAAGTACCTTTGAGAATAACTTCTACAGTTGTAGCATCACAAGGACAAATATCTACAATATTTGCTTGATTTAACTTCTCTAAATCTACCAAACGCGCAGATTCACATGGCAGTAAAAATGCAGCTTGACTAGCTTCAATGTAAATATTAGTTGCGGAATGCAAAGCTAGCGTAACTCTTTGATTCACCCAATCTTCTAAAGCGGTTTCCAGATATTCTAAGCTAAAGCTATTTTCGGTGTAGGTAAGTTTTAACATAATTGGCTGAGTGATATTTAAGTTTTAGTTGTTTCATCTATATTTTGAGAATATGCCAAAGAAATTCCCCCAAGCCAGTGGAAGATAAAACAGCCAAAAAGCTTGTCAAATCAGGCTTAGACAGCTAGGGGAGGTTCGGAAGCTGGGGGAATCCCCCAACTTATTTTGCTTAATTTTAGTAATGCGATCGCGCTAGGAACATCCGATTTTTTAAATACCCAATAAATTTGCAGTGCGAGCATATTGCATGATGAATGAACACCAGCGAGCAAGATGTTTGTCCTTCGGACACGCTACGCGAACGCACTACGAAAGATAGGTAATTTATTTTTTATAAGTCCCCTATGCACCCCAAGCGCTAAACTACAGCAGATTGCAAGTTGGTGATATACAAATTATCGTTGACTGTAGGGGCACTGGCACTGCCATGCCCCAAGCGCGTACCTCATTTATCTGAAATACGCTGTATATTATTAGTAATAGTCTTGTTAGTAATAGCTTCAATACCTTTGTAGATTTGTAATGAAGTTTGTCAATTAATATCCAAGCTTAATGTTTTTTGTAATCAATTAATCTAGATAAACTTTTCTAGAGATTCTTATCATTGCTCGCGATTCTCATCAGAAATGTACTTTAATTGAAAATAGTTAGCAGAAGTGATTCTGTTTATAAACGTACTGAAGTACTAGAGGGGAATCGTATCATGCGTGAAATGACTTTTAAACCCTTGACTGAAGCAGACCGTCAGAGAAATCAATATCTAGATAAGATTAATCATGCTCCCTACCCGACAATTTTCTTAATGGCAATGGGAGTGTTTGTGTTATTTACTATCGGCGTGTTAATTGGTGCTTTTTGATTCGATTTTGTACTGTTCCAACAATTCATTGTTTTTGATGAAGTTCCCAGTGCCCTATCTTGATTCAGAGATAGGGTTTAATTTTTTTATCCTAAAATAATGGCAATTAACAGAAATATTCGCTGGCGAACTATTCTATCTTTAGCTGTAGTTCTCCCCATTGGACTTTTATACAGCCACTATCGCAATTCTGTTTGGTGGTTAAATCAAGAAGTAGGCGGAATTTTTTATGAAATATTTTGGTGCTTATTTGCCTTTTTATTTATTCCTACTCGTAAAGCAGTTTGGCAAATACCTTTATGGGTATTGGTAATTACTTGCTTGTTAGAATTTCTGCAATTATGGCAACCACCATTTTTAGTTTGGGTACGTTCATTATGGTGGGGTAAATTGTTATTTGGTAGCGTTTTTACTTGGGCAGATTTTCCCTATTACTTTATTGGTAGTGGCTTAGGATGGCTGTGGTTAAAGCTAATTGCTAGAGGCACAAATTTAAAATAATTTAAGATTTCCGCAATTTTTTGTAACTAATTAAATTTAGCGCGATCGCATCCTATCACCTCAAGCGATCGCGCTCAATTTACTATGCTTACCTTCCTTAACTTCTAGATAACTGAAAATTTACTAATTATCTAACTCCATTGTGATAAATTCCAACTTTGTAATTAATCAATTTTGCTCCAGCCATCCTATTTAAATGGTGAAAACTATTAGTTTCACCTGTCAACAGTCAACTGTCAACAGTCAACAGTTAACATTATGGAATCCAAACCTCTAATGAAGTTAAACCGCCGCCAATTCTTACTCACTTCAGCTGCTACAGGCGGTGGAATTATCGCTAGTAATTTTATCTCTCAATCACCAGTTTTCGGTGAAGCGCCTGCAATTATTACATCAGAAAAGATGCGTCCTACCATACCTTATGGCGTAGCTTGCGGAGATATTAGCGGTAATAGTGCCATAATTTGGAGTAAGAGCGATCGCCCCTCACGAATGATTGTAGAATATTCAACCAGCGAATCTTTCCGGCGCGTGCGGCGGCTAATTGGGCCAGTAGCTTTAAAAGATAGCGATTTTACAGCTAGGCTAAGTCTTGATACCTTACCCCAAGGCGAACAAATATTTTATCGAGTCATCTTCCAAAATTTAGCTGATAAAAAAATTTACAGCGCACCAGTTACCGGAACTTTCCGCACTCCATCCAAATATCGCCAAGATATTTTCTTTGCTTGGGGTGGAGATACAGCCGGTCAAGGATGGGGTATTAATCCTGAGTTTGGCGGGATGAAAATTTACGAAACCATGCGGAAAATGAAGCCCGACTTTTTCATCCATTCTGGTGATAATATTTACGCAGATGGCCCGATTCCATCACAAGTCACCCTTGATGACGGCACAATTTGGAAAAATCTCACCACAGCAGAAAAATCGAAAGTAGCAGAAACTCTCGATGAATTTCGTGGCAATTATATCTACAATTTAATGGATGAAAACATCAGACGTTTTAACGCTGAAGTTCCCATTCTCTCGCAGTGGGATGACCACGAAGTTACTAACAATTGGTATCCTGGAGAAATTCTGCCAATTAGTGATACTCGCTATCAAGAAAAAGATGTTTCTGTACTAGCAAGCAGAGGAAGACAAGCATTTTTAGAATATATGCCCATTCGCTTTAATGGCGATCCAAAAGACACAACAAATATTTATCGCTCTTTTAACTATGGCCCATTACTAGACATTTTCATGCTTGACGAACGTACCTATCGCGGGCCAAATACACCTAATCGTCAAACAGTACAAAGTCAAGACACAGAATTTTTAGACACAAAACAAATAAGATGGTTGAAAAAGCAATTACAACAATCCAAAGCTACATGGAAAGTAATTGCTAGCGATATGCCTTTAGGGCTTGTAGTGCGCGATGGTAGCACCGATTTTGAAGCTTGGGCGAATGGAGATGGCCCAGCTTTAGGAAGAGAACTCGAACTAGCTGATTTACTGCGGTTTATTAAACGCAACCATATCAAGAATGTTGTTTGGTTAACAGCTGACGTACATTACGCCGCAGCCCATTATTACGATCCCGCTAAAGCCATGTTTACTGATTTTAAGCCTTTTTGGGAATTTGTCGCCGGGCCTCTTAACGCCGGCACATTTGGCCCTAATACACTTGACAATACCTTTGGCCCCCAAGTGAAGTTTCTCAGCATTCCCCCAGGAATGAAAGCAAATCGCCCACCCAGCGAAGGTTTGCAGTTTTTTGGTACAGTCAAAATCAATAGTTACACCACGGTGATGACTGTAGAATTGCATAACTTGAAAGGGGAGACTCTCTACAGTATCGACTTACCCCCGGAAAAATAAAACCTATTCTCTGCGTCTTTGTGGTTTAAAACTAATTTAACCGCAGAGGCGCAGAGAACACAGAGATAAGAGGTTACTGAGGAATTGATTGTAAGAAAATTATTATCCACTAGGAAATAGCCAATTAATCTCAGTATTGACAAAATTACCAAATATAGTCTTTAAAAACACATTTATTGGATAGTGAAATTATTTTAATATCGAATCAATCATAAATCAGGTTAATAAACCCTCAACTAAGACAAAAAATGAGTAACCATAATTGCTTAATTAAAGCAGATCGTAGGTGCATGGCACTGCCATGCCCCCCATAGGTGTAAGGCTGCATCAGGGTTTGGGCTTGCAGCAATAATAATAAAAATAAGCTGTAAATCAGATAAAAAATCTATATTTTATCAATTACAAGCTTCAAAACATTTCAATATATCCGGAAATTTAATAAAATTTTTGGTTACAAAATAACGTTGATGATTATATAATTTTTGAAAAAGTTAATTGTAAAATTGCTTAATCTTCGCTGATTTATCAATATAAAAATAAAAAAACAATATGGTTGCATCAAGACTAAATAGTACTAAATTATACTTATGGGATAAACCGTTTTTTGCATCACCCACCATTGCACGTTCGGATATCTTGACAGTTAATGATGGCGGTTGGACAAATCAGGATCGCTATTTTCGCCAATTAGCCGATGTTAACGGCGATGGACGGGCTGATATTGTGGCTTTTGGGCTAGATGATGTTTTAGTCTCGCTCGGAAACAGTAATGGTACTTTTGCCAATCCGTTGATCGCCCGTTCTGATATCTTTACAATTAACGATGGCGGTTGGTCAACTCAAGATCGTTACCCCCGTCAGCTAGCGGATGTTAATGGCGATGGAAGAGCTGATATTGTTGGTTTTGGCTTAGATAATGTCTATGTCTCATTAGCTAACAGCAATGGTACTTTTGCCAATCCCTTTATCGCTCGTGCTGATAGCTTTACAGTTAACGATGGTGGATGGCTAACTCAAGATAGCCATTTTCGCCAGCTAGCGGATGTAAATGGCGATGGACGAGCTGATATTGTTGGTTTTGGCTTAAATAATGTCTATGTCTCATTAGCTAACAGCAATGGTACTTTTGGCAATCCCTTTGTTGGCTTGACGACAAACGATGGGGGATTAATTAGTCAAGATGCTTATCCTCGCTTGCTAGGAGATGTTAATGGTGATGGACGGGCTGATATTGTTAGTTTTGGGACAACCGATGTTTGGGTAATTCTCGGTCAAAGTAATGGCACTTTTGCCAATCCTATATTAGGTATTAAAAACTACTTTACCACGAGTAAGAATTGGACTAGTCAAAATCTCACTCCCCGTCAATTAGCGGATGTTAATGGCGACGGAAGGGCTGATATTATCGGTTTTGCTGAAGATAATGTTTATATCTCTCTAGCTAAGAGTAATGGTACTTTTGCTACTCCTACTGTCGGGATTAATAACTACACAGTTAATAGTAATTGGACAAGTCAAAATTTAACTCCTCGCCAAGTCACCGATGTTAATGGTGATGGTCATGCTGATATTGTTGGTTTTGGGGTAGATAATATTTATGTTTCTCTGGCTGCTACCAATACAATAGAAATTGTAGGCGGTGCGGGTAATGACTTACTTAATGGAACGGCACAAAACGAACTGTTAAAGGGGGGAAGTAGCCCCAATAGCGATTATATAAAAGGTTTAGCAGATTTGCGCAATGCTGGCGTCGCGATCGCAGGTTATGTCTGGACTAATTACGGCAAACGCGATATTGAAGAAGTTAAAGCCGATATTGATTTATACCAAGACTATTACAACGTCAATAGCATTTTTCTGGATGAAGCGGCAAATACTGCCAGTCAGGTGAACTACTACAAAGAATTACACGACTATATCATCAACACCAGCAAACTAGACAAAGTTATTCTCAATCACGGTACTCAACCAGACAGTCGTTATTTGTCGGAATTACCCAACGCTAATTTAGTGATTTTTGAGAATCAAATCGGTTGGACTACAGCGCCAACTCCAGCTAGCGGCTATAACTCCGATCGATTTTCCAGTTTAATATATTCTGTCACCGATCCGGCGGTGATGAAAAACTATATAGATATTGCAGTTAGTCGCAATGTGGGGTATATCTACGTTACAGACGATGGCGCAGATAAAAATCCTTGGGATAGACTAGCTTCTTATTGGCAAGAACAAGTTAATTACATTGATTCTTTACCAGCAGCTAGCAACCTTAACATTTTATTGCCACTATACGCCTATCCTAATTGGTATAGTAGCAGCTATCTTTGGGATGATGTCGCTGCGGCTAACGCTAAAGTACCAATTACTGCAATTATCAATCCCAATCACGGCCCGCAAACGGGGAACGATACCCTCAATGGCGGTAATGGCAATGATACCCTGATGGGTTTTGATGACAACGACTCTCTCAACGGTGGAGGCGGTAACGATTTGCTCATCGGCGGTGCGGGTAATGATATCCTGTACGGTGGATCTAATGGCGACACCCTTAAAGGTGGTAGCAATGACGACAAACTTTATGGTGATAGTGGTAGTGACTTCCTTGAGGGTGGTTATGGCAATGATACCCTCAGTGGCGGAGGTTATTCGCTAACTAGCACGGAAATAGATACTTTAACTGGTAATAGTGGCGCAGATAGATTTATCGTAGGAGATCCATCAGCGTTTCTCTATATTGGCTCCAGTTATGCCAAAATCACCGATTTTAAAGCTTCTGAAGGTGATGTGATTCAGTTAAAAGCCTCTGCTAATGTGAATGAATACACTTTTACCTATGAATCTACTAAATATGGTAGTGCAGCGATTTCAGACTCATTAATTTATCGAGGTAACGATTTGATTGCAGTGGTGCAAGATGTTTTAGTGACGACACAAAATATTATATTTGTTTAAATGGGGCATGGGGCATGGGGCATTGGGCATTGGTTAAGAAAGGATAAGCAAGGCGATGCATTAACAATGCCAGGCGATGCATTAACAATGCCAGGCGATGCATTAACAATGCCAGGCGATGCATTAACAATACCAGGCGATGCATTAACAATGCCAGGCGATGCATTAACAATACCAGGCGATGCATTAACAATACCAGGCGATGCATTAACAATACCAGACGATGCATTAACAATGCATACAGATCCACCCCGTAGGGGCGGGGTATCACCCATTGGTGTCAACTTAAGCTAAAAGCTATATAGGGTACAAAAACTTTCGCCCTCATCCCCTAACCCCTTCTCCTGGGGGAGAAGGGGAATTAAATCTCTTGCTCCCCTCTCCCTGTGGGAGAGGGGTTGGGGGTGAGGGCAAAAACTCTGCTACAAAGCGGGTTTCACGTTAAGTTGACACATATGGGTATCCCCGCCCTTAGCGACAATCCGTATGTCACAATCATTAATTGAACCCGTATAACCTAAGGATATTGCTAAACTGAGAGAATTCTTGGAACTTTGTTCAGTCTGAAAACTACAGCGATGGCAAGACCGAGTTATGGCCCAGAAGCAAAAAAGCGATCGCGCCGCTTATTAGAAGTATTATTAACTTATGCTAATGATGCGATCGCCACTCAGGATGAAGCGACTTTAGAAGCATTACGTCCCCAAATCCAAACTCGCTGGTTATCAGAACATCGTCTAGTTATCAGAACTAAGCTGAGATTTTTGCAAGCACTGACAACCTTAGCGCCTGGAGAAATTCAATTAAACGCTGAACATATTAAAGAAGCTTTAAAACGATTTACCGATTTCTTAGAAATTTTAGAAGATAATCGTCCGGCTCGTAGCGGTTCGGAAACTTGGCATTTTACCCTCAATCTTTGGCATACACGCCATGATATTGTCGCTAATTTACAAAAATTTGAGCTTGAATGGGAAAATCGTCGTCCTGAAAAATCAAAGCAGGTAGCAGCAGAACAAGGGGAAGGGGGACAAAAGGAAGGGGGAGAAATCATAGATTGGCGGGGGATTTGTCGTGATGCTTTAATGGCACAAAATCACCAACGTTTGACAACTAATCCGCTTACTAGTGCTGATGGTGTGAGTTTTGAATTAGATCAAGTATATGTACCGTTGGGATTGGTGGAACGCAAACATCGTCAGCGTTATGGTAGTGATGTCAATCCTCAAGAGGGTTCGCGGTTGTATGAACCTGAAGATACAGAAGTTACCCAAATTTTTAATCATGAGGAATTTCTCCAACAATTACTCAGAGAACAACAAAGTCAGCGCATTGCGATTGTTGGCGAACCAGGCGCAGGAAAAACAACTTTACTGCAAAAAATCGCCGCTTGGGTGTTAGAAAATACCCAAGATTTGCCGATTTGGGTTGATTTGGCAGATTTACAAGGTAAAACTTTAGAGCAATATTTAATTCAAGCTTGGTTACCTGCGGCTATTCGTAAGCTTCGCGTTCCCGCAGAAGTTGAAGAAGCATTTTGCGAACAGTTTAATCAAGGACGAGTTTGGTTATTCTTAGATGCAGTCGATGAAATGGCTTTGGAATCTAGCCAAGCTTTAACGAAAATAGCAAATTATCTGACAGGTTGGGTAGGAGATGCAAGGATAATTCTCACCTGTCGATTAAATGTGTGGGATGGGGGTAAGAATGCGTTGCAATCTTTTCAAACTTACCGCAATCTTAATTTTAGCTATGGGGAAAAATCTGCTCTCAATTCCTCACATTCATGCAATCAAGTAGCACAATTTATTCGTCGCTGGTTTCAAGATAATCCCGATGCTGCTGAGAGTTTACAAGCTGAGTTAGCGCAACCAGAACGACGACGGTTAAAAGATGCGGTGAAAAATCCTTTGCGTTTAGCTTTACTGTGTCGCACTTGGGGATTAACTCAAGGAAGATTACCCACAACTAAAGCGATGCTGTATGAGCGATTTGTGGAATCAATTTATGAATGGAAACAGGATCGATTTCCCACAACTTCCACCCAGCGACAACAATTAAATCGTGCTTTGGGAGAATTAGCGCTGTTAGCAATTTCTCAAGAAGAAACCAAGTTTCGCCTGCGACACCGTTTTGTCTGTCAAGTTTTAGGCGCGCCTGATGATGGGATGTTTCAATTAGCGCTACAGTTAGGCTGGCTCAATCATGTAGGCATTTCGGAAACTCAAGGCGAAAGAGTTTATGCTTTTTATCATCCCACCTTTCAAGAATATTTCGCCGCTCAAGCTATTACTGATTGGCGTTTTTTCTTTAATTGCAATTCATCTCATCCCAGTTATCGCATTTTTGCACCCCAATGGCGAGAGGTAATTTTATTATGGTTGGGTAGAGATGACATTCCCCCAGCTCATAAAGAAGAGTTTATCCAAGCTTTAACAGCATTTACTGATGATTGTGGCGGATATTATAGTTATCAAGCTTATTTTGTCGCCGCACAAGGCATTGCTGAGTTTACAGATTGTCAACAGGCACAGAAAATTGTGCAGCAGTTGGTAAAATGGCGATTTGGCTATTACGAAAACGAGCAACAGCAGTTAAGATATCCCGCACCAATTGTCGAATGCGCGCGAGTATCCTTATTAAAAACCGATCGCCTAAAAGCGATCGCGGCTTTAGAACAATTCGTTACATCTAGTCAAAACGAGTTCGATATCTGGAATGCAGCTTATAGTTTAGGTAAAGTCTTCGATCCTGGTAATCAAATTGCGATCGCAGGTTTAGAAAAGATTTTACAAACTGTACGCTATGAAGCATTGCGCTGGCAAGCAGCGTATAGTTTAGGTAAAGTCGATCCGGGTAATCAAATTGCGATCGCTACTTTATTAGAAATTATTACCTCAACCAAGAGTGAATCTACTCGGCGCAAAGTTGCTTATAGTTTAGGCAAAATCGATGCTAAAAATGCCGTTGCTATCTCTACACTAGAGAAAATCGCCGCATCTGCAACCGATCCATCCCAAAGTCGTCAAGCATTAGAAAATTTAGCCACCCTACACAGCGATAAATTATCTTCTGTCGTTAATTCTATCCCCGCACAATTTCCCAAAACTAGAAGACGTAAGCGTAAAACCAAGCCACCATCATCATATTACTCGCTCAATTTTCAGATAGCAGAATTAACCCAAGGTATCGCCTTAGCAGAGGATGAAGATACCCAAAGAAGAAGAGCGTATAAATTAGCGCAGCTTGTTCCTAGTAATTTAATTGCACTCAATACCTTATTACAGCTGATCAAATCCAGCAAAAATGAAACACTGCGCAAACGTACCGCAGATAACATTAAAGAAATTTTACTTCCCGAACAATTCCCAGACGCGATCGCATCATTGAAAAATTGTAGCTGTCAGCAATTTCTCAATGATGAACGAGAACGCTGTCGCGACTGTTATAAACTAATTTGGCACTGTGCAGACAATATGGATTATTTAGATTTTTATCAAATTTGGCATCAATAATGTTAAGTAGTCGCAATGATGACATAATCTTGTCACCCCAATGTCACCAAAGAGTGAGATATTGTAAATAGATGGATTGTTAATTTTCTTACCAAGGCAGGAGAACCTGCCTTTTATTTCAGTAATTTCTCAGTCAGTCTCTAGAAGTTGTTTATTCCCGTTCTCTGCTGTTATCTGGCGCTGAATAATTTCAATCAAAATTATAATTTAATATAGCAATTTTTGTATCCGGAAGATTTACAAAAATTCACCGTTTTTGGCGATCGCGGATGAGGAAAACCGAGCCAAAATCTGTAAATACTAGTAACTGAAAAATAGCAATAAAACATCCTACTCAACATTCATTGAGTAGGATTAAAATCAAAATATTTCTTTAAACCCAGTTTTATTTTACACTGCTATACGCATAGATTGTAGGGGGGTATTACCCCTCACCATTTATCGGTAATTATACTGATGCGCAATTTAAATATATTGAGTGACTTTGCGCCATCAATCAAGGTTAGGTTTAGATGAGTTAGGTTGAAGCAATTGCTTCCATTCGATGGCTTTTCTTTCCATCTCCTTGATAAATCCGTCTTTGCCATTCACATATGCTTCGATATCATTGGGATATTGCTTGGCTAATTTCCGCTTCAAATCGCTGTATTTAATTGCATCTTCTGGATGTGCAATCATGTAATCGCGAAATGCTAAGTGTCTTTGAACTTCAGCAACATTAATCTTGAAGAAATGAACATGATGTGTTCTGATTCCTTCCTCATTATGTTTACGAAAGAAACGACGACCAGGGAGACCAAATTCACCCATATTTTGATAAGCTAATGCAGTCATTGCTGAACTTTGCTCATCTACCTTAGCAATGTCCTTAACCTGAACTAATATATCAATAATTGGTTTTGCATAAATGGTAGGAATCGAAGTACTACCAATATGATGAATATCCACGATATTATCGCCCAATGCTGATAAAATCAGTTTGGCTTCAGCTTCAAACTTACTCCGCCATGTTGGGTCGTGGGGTACAACTTCTACTTTCATGAGAGACTTGAAAAATTGCAAATACAAAACTCAAAACAGTTTTTCTGGAGGTATAAATAAGTAGGCGATTGTACACAATTAAGATACAAAATTTCAACAAATTTGAAGCCCTGACAAATGACAAATGACAAATGACAAATGACAAATGACCAATAACAACCCTGACTAGTTATCTTTAATTGCGCCAACTTACTTAGTTATTGATGATAATTACCATCCCCAACTACCAGGAATCCCCTTAAAAGGCCCAACTATATCCCTAGTAATCCAACCACCATAAAAGTTACCAGGTTGGGGTTGTACCTGTTCGCCATCAACATAGCAAGCATCCATCGTATGCGCGTAAAAAGCAACATAATCTTTCATTGCTACAAAAGCTGATGTCGGATCGGGATAAAACCAAGCAGTATTCTCAACTGCTTTGTCACCAACCCGAATGCTGTAATAATTGGCGAGTCCTTTCCATTCACAAAAACTAGACTTTGATGTCAGAAAAAGGTACTCCATTTTAATATCAGCAGGCGGAATATAATATGTAGGCGGGTGGCTAGTTTCTAGAACCCGTTTTGCTGCGTGAGTATCAACAATAGTTACCTGATTGCAAATAATTTGAATATGTTTATTTGTATCCTCAAGACGTGGGGGACGAGGATAATCCCAAACAGATTCTTGTCCGGGAGATGGTTCAATGCGTTGTGGATAAACCATAATTTAATTGACAAATGTTAATAAGTAAGCTGAGAAACAATATTAATTCCCCAAATAAAAAAACAACACAAATGGTCTGATGAAACATCTGCGACCGTTTGCGTTTATAGAGGAATTAAACATAGGGGGATGCACCCTGAAAAGCTAGCCTAACGTACTTCTTTGAGACTTTCAACCTGTTTGGTGAACAACTCAGTGAATAAACTCAGTACAGAACGTTCTTCGCGAACTTTAATATTAGCAGTTAACGACATACCAGACTGCAAGTTGATTTTTTTATCCCTGACTGTCAAGTATTGTTTTTCTAAACTCACTCTGGCGGGAAAGCGATAAAACTGATGTGTTTGATCTGGCGGTAATGCATCAGAACCAATACCAATCACTTTTCCTTTAATATCTCCAAATTCACTAAAAGGAAAAGAGTCAATTCTCACATCAACTTTCATGTCTTCCCTCACAAAACCAATATCTCTATTAGTAATGAAAACTTCAGCAATAAATTTGTCATTCGGTACTATTTGCATGAGTTTCTGTGTGGGGTTAGCCACATATCCTGCCGTCTTCGCTTGCAAATCAAAAATTGTACCGCTTACAGGCGCTCGCAGTTCTTGATATTTAATATTCTGCCTAGCTTGAGCAATTTTGCTATTAATATCTGATAATCGCTGCTCATTTTCTAGCAAAATCTTCGAGAATTGGCTATCAATATCCGCAATGCGCTGTTTGTTTTGCGAAATTCTCTCTAAAATATCTTTATCGGAAGCGGCTACAGTATTGACTGACTGCTGCTGTCCTTTTTGAATCTCGAATTGCAGGCGTTTTTCTTCTTCAGCTAACTGCGCGATTTCCGCTCTGAGATTTTGTACCTGTTGCTGCTGGTTGAGATATTGTAGTTGGGAAATCCCACCTTCTTCAGCTAAGATTTTCACCCTACCTAAAATAGTACTTTGGATTTCTAAACTTTTTTGCGTATCTTCTTTTTTAACTTGAGTTTGTGCTAGTTGTTTGCGAGTTTTTTCAACTTCCAACTGTGCAGCTAAAGAGCGTGAATCTAACTCTCTGCGTGCTACTGCTAGGCGTCGTTGCTCATCAGAGCCTAGTCCAGCGTCTGTGCCACTTTTGTTTAATTGATTGCGTAACAAGTCATTTTCAGAAACTAACTCTCTGCGACTTTTAAGCAGAAAAGCTGTATCTTGAGGTAAGCGACTGCGCAAAAATTCTAATTCCGATGCTGTCGCCGAACTTACACCCATCAAGCGCCGATAAATTTGGTTTTCTTGCGTGATAGCAGCGCGAATTTGGTTTAAAGAATTTAATTCCGCACGGCTAGCAATGGAATCAAATGTTAACAGCAAATCTCCCGCTTGTACTTGTTGACCATCTTTTACAAAAACTTCTTTCACAACTCCATTAACAGGAGCTTGCACATCTTTAACTGTTCCTTCTGGCTTTAATTGACCTGTGGCTGGTACTACTTGCTCAATTTTGGCTAAATATGCCCAAGCTAGGCCAAAACAGGCAATGAGCATGAGAGATACCATAATGGTACGCGACCAAATCGGAGATTGACGCAAGATGACTGCTTGCTCAAAGTTAGGCTCGCGGAAGTTAAATTGCGGCTCTTTGACAGGTTGAACATCAACAGATTCTACAGATGTTGTCACTACTTGCTGTGAATCTGATTGTGTTGGAGTACGTTGTTTGCCGTTACTGTTTGTATCGTTAAAGCTATTATCGTTCAGTTGAGTCATAGGGACTTTAGATTGTAAATTAGTAAATGTTTTTATTTAAGAGTTATCAGTTATTTAATATGTTTGATAACTGATAACTCCATCATTACAGATTGACTTCTTGCTGCTGATAAAGGTAAAAATAATGACCTTTTGCATCCATTAACTCTTGATGGCTTCCTTGCTCTTTGAGCCTACCGCTATCCATGACGATAATTTTATCTGCATTACTCACAGTACTTAGGCGGTGGGTAATAAAGAACACCGTACTTCCTTTAAAGCCTTGAGCTAAGTTCAGACAGACTTGTCTTTCTGTTGGGTAATCGAGAGCACTAGTTGCTTCGTCTAATACTAATAATTTTGGTCGTTGTAAAACCGATCGCGCGATCGCAATTCTCTGTCTTTGTCCCCCAGAAAGTGATGCACCTCGTTCGCCCACACGGGTATTGTAACCATTAGGCAATCCCATGATAAACTCGTGGGCAACAGCAATGCGAGCCGCTTCGATAATTTCTTCGGTGGTAGCTTCGGGATTAGTTAAAGCAATATTTTCTTGCACTGTACCATCAAATAACAGTGGATCTTGCGGTACTACACCCAGCTGTCGCCGCAGGGAATACAATTCTACTTTGGAAATATCATAACCATCGATGAGAATTCTCCCAGACTCGATATCATAGAGTCTCAGCAGTAATTTCATCATCGTACTTTTACCCGATCCACTCTGACCGACAATTCCCACAAATTGTCCGGCGGGAATATCCACATTCACACTCGAAAGTTGTAAGGGGCCGCTAGGCGCAAAGCGGAAGGAAACATTTTCATATTTGACTGCTCCCTTAATTGCAGGTAAGGGGATGTTGTCGCGATTAGTTTCGGCTTCTTCGGGTGTATCAACAATATCGCTTAACCGCTCTAAAGATAAGGCAGTTTCTTGGAAGTTTTGCCACAGTTGCGCTAAACGTAATATTGGGCTGGTAACATAGCCAGAGATAATTCTAAAGGCGATTAATTCTCCTAGAGTTAATTCGTTTTGCAGTACTAAATAAGCACCCACCCACAACACTAATAAACTACTAAGTTTGTTGAGAAAGTTACTCGTAGAATTGGCTAGAGTCGAGGTGACAACGGTTTTAAACCCAGCCGCCACATACTTTGCATAACGCTCTTGCCAAGAAAAGCGCGATCGCAATTCGATATTTTGCGCTTTTACTGTTTGAATCCCCGACATCACCTCAACTAAATAAGATTGAGTTTCGGAGTTGCGTTCGGCTTTACTACGTAACTGTCTGCTGACAGTAGGCGAAGCAATTAAGGTGATAATTACAAAGATGGGAATTGTGCCCAAACCCACCAATGTCAATTGCCAACTGTAAAACAGCATCACGATGATATAAACCACCGAGAATACTGCATCTAATCCCACAGTTAAAGCCGTACCTGTCAGAAATTGGCGGATATTTTCTAATTCGTTAATCCTTGTTGATAATTCCCCTACCGGTCGCTTTTCAAAATATCTGAGTGGTAAGCGCAGTAAGTGGTCGATAATTTCCGACCCCAAACTCATATCAATTCTGTTAGTAGTATCAACAAATAAGTATGTCCGCAAGGTAGTTAGTACGGCTTCAAATATGCCCACTACTAACAGTAAGATCCCCAAAACATTCAGCGTATTAATACTATTTTGAACAATGACTTTATCAATAATTAGCTGAATAACTAAGGGATTGGCTAATGCCGCCAATTGCACAAAGAAGGAAGCGATAAAAACTTCTATAAGTACGCGACGGTGGCGTGATAAATAAGGAATAAACCACCGCAAGCCGAACCGCTCTTGAGGTGTTTCTTTAGTAGCAGCTACCAGCAAGATCCGCACTTGATTGCTTTCATCCACATCCAAACCAGCGACTAATTCAGCTGGTTTGCAGCGTAAAATCCCTTGAGATGGGACACCCACCACTACAGAATTAGCATCGGCTGCATATAAAACCGCAAAACTATCACCATAGCGAATCAATGCTGGCGTGGGAATCCTGGTAATGGCGCTGACAGGGATATCTACTAAATGAGCTTTGAGTCCAATTAACTCTGATAGGTAAGCACAAAGCTGAAATGAGAGAGTACCCTGTTTTCGCATTTGCTCTGTTAAGATGCGCCGCACGACTTCCCGCCGAAAGGGAATGTTGAGGTGCTTGCAGAGCATCTGATAACAAGCAAAGGTGGTATTTACCTCTCCAGTTCCCCGAAAGAAGGGAAATTTCTGATTTTTTTGCTTACCCTTGGAGCCTACTGCTGCTTGGGAAACCTCTTCTACAGAGGCGTAGGGAATATCTACTGACTCAAGTGAGTAGCGCGGTTGCGAGTGAGAGCGAGATATAGACTGAGACTGAGACTGAGACTGAATCGTTGTTACTTGCTCTTGTACCGGCTCATCCTCAAGAAAATACAAATTTGCCGGATCTAAACCGAGTATCCGGATAGCATTTGGCCCTTGGACTTCAATGTTGCCGCCATCACTAAATTGCAAGCGCGAACATGTAGCTAAATTATCCACTGAACCACTACCACTGACAAACCAAACGCTGTCATGATTGAGTTGATTCAGTCGGGTTCTTCCTGGCGGAATGTAATTTACTTTCGCCTTGGGTAAAGCTTGATCTGATAGTTCTTTGAGATTAGCACTGGCCAAAGCTTGCTTTTCTAGTTGCCAGCCAATAACATCAAATATCTCAATAATATGGGGGCGATTTCTGCGCACATTGGCAAAAGCTGGGTAGGAAGACAGCAGCCGTAAATATTCAACAGTGCTTAAAGTTACGCATACTGTTTCTGTGGATGCGATCGCTGTTTCACAACCCACTTGACGCAAAAAACTGATTTCTCCTAGTACTTCTCCTGGTTGCAATAACCTCAAAGTTATTGGCATTTGGGTTTGCGGATCGTATCCTAAAAGGCGTACTTGTCCTTCATAAATAATTGTAATTTTGTCAGGAACAACTTCCTTACCGATAATTTTTTGACCTATGCGATAGCGCCACGCTTGTAATTGTTGCGCGAGTTCGACGATTTCCTCTTGGGGTAATTGGTCAAAACCTTCGATAGTAGGAAGAAATTCTTCAAAGGCGTTCTTAATATAAGTCATGCAAGCTTATTAATCACTTCTATATAGGTTTTACTTATTGGTAATTGGCTACTAGGCCTTAAGAAACATATCTCCTGGCATACTACACATTATGCAGGGTAAAAGTTACAATCTTTGCGAAGTTTTACTTAAAAAAGTTACTCTTGGTGTCATTTTGCGAGGAAATCGACAAGATACAGTAATGTCTTGTTAAATATAATACTTAATGCAGAGGTAATTTCATATTGTGGTGCTAGCTTAGTTGCAAGTAATTTTTGATGCCTTAGATTTATCTAGCTCACTAAGCGATCGCTTCTGCAAATAGCTTCAATGTTGTGTAGCCTACATATAAAGAAACTCCAGATTGTCTCTCAGGATTTCTGGAGCTGTCTGGAGTGGTTACAGATGCTTAATACGAATCAATTTTTACCTGCTTATCGCCCAATGTCTTTAGGGTATATACCGAAGTTGCTGAAATTTGGTCATTAGTCAATGGTCAATGGTCAATGGTCAATGGTCATTAGTTACCCACAACTGACAACTAACAACTAACAACTGACAACTAACAACTGACAACTGACAACTGACAACTAACAACTAACAACTGACAAACCCAAAATAAAACCTCGGCCCGATGCGGAAGCCGAGGTGAAAGAAGAAAACTCCGAGATACCCAAATGTCAGATTTTTCTTCTGCGTTGTCGTTGTTCTAAATATTGAGATTTCTTAGCTTTGTAAGCTTATATTAATATATTTAACATATTCTTCATAAAACGTCAATCATTTGAAGTTTTTGTAAAGCCAGACCCCCAATAATGGCTTGGGGGCTATATCTATTGTCATGCTAATGCGCCACCTTAACTTTTATTGAGGCAGATTGCGGCTGGTGTAGGCATCCGTTGCATAAGCATAAGCAGGAGTGCGTTCAGCATAATCAGTATCTTGCCCTGTAATCGACTTCGCCAAGGTTTCAAAAGCATCTGAGCGCCAGTTACGCTCGTGGATGGGCTTGCTTTGCTCTCCCAAAAAATAAGCCAAAGTACCGATAACTGAAGCAGCTACCCAACCCACAACCAATAATGCAATTAAGATAGTCATTTCAAACCTCTACTTAAGCTTTGTAACTTTATGTAAATAAATATAACTTTCTTGTTACAAACATTGCAATATACAAAATAACGTGCATACCGATATTAAAAGTGAGGTAATCCACACCCAAGGGACTTACAAAAAATAAATTACCCATATTTACTAGGGGACTTCCAAATAAAAAAATATACAACTATTTATTGTGGGGTGGGCGTCTCGCCCGCCCATAGTCAAAGGCGGGCAAGACTTCGGCGTGAGCGCTCAGTCGAACGCTGCCCACCTCACAAGATTGGATAATTTATTTCTTGGAAGTCCCTAGTAGTGCGAGCATCTTGCTCGCTTTTAAACATCTGCGAGCGAGACGTTTGTCCTTCCCTGCGGGAGGCTGCGCCCTAAGCGAAGCTATGCCGCAGGCTTTACGGACACGCTACGCGTTAAGCGAAGCTATGCCAAAGGCTTTACGCACTACAAATTTATTGGGTATTTAAATAAAAAATTGGATGTCCCCAACAGTGCGATTGTGAGCGTGCTTTCAGTCGAATCGGCAATAAAAAAGACAGGCAATTTGCCTGTCTGAAAATAAATGAATTCGCAAATCATTTAGAAATTCATTTCAGCCGCTTGGACTTTCTCAACCTGCTTCTTCTTCAAGACGAGCATGACTTGAGCTAGCATCACCAGTGCGATGAATGCAATCAACCATTTAATGCGATTAGCATCTTGCAATACAATTTCTGCATCTCTTTGACCAAATCCACCAACATTAGGATTATTTGTCAAAGCATCGCCAGATTTTACTGCTTGTCCTTCAGAAACAATTAATTCTGGGCCTACAGGAATTGTCTCAGTGACAACTTCACCAGATTCGGTTTGGATGCTCACTAAATATTGGAGGTTACCCTCATCATCTTCTTCTTTAGCAATCTTGGTAATGGTACCAGCAGCAGAAGCGTTATAAACGGTGTTATTGCTCTTTTCGCCAGTTGGGTAAACTTGTCCGCGTCCCCGGTTACCACCTACATGCACTGAATATTTACCAAAGTGGATATTTTTATCAGTTGCGGGGTTGGGGGAGAGAACTGGGAAGATTATTTCCTGATACTGTTCGCCAGGTAAGGGGCCGACGATGACGACGTTTTCTTTCTCTTCGCTGTAGGCTTGGAAGTAAGTATCGCCAACTTCCTCTTTCAGTTCTTCAGGAATGCGGTCTTCGGGAGCAATTTTGAAGCCTTCGGGGAGCATCAATACCGCACCGACGTTTAAGCCGACTTTAGAACCATCAGCACCTACCTGCTGGACGCTGGTATCGTAGGGAATTTTCACTACAGCTTTAAACACAGTGTCAGGTAGAACTGATTGGGGAACTTCCACTTCTGTCGGCTTTGCAGCTAGGTGACAGTTGGCGCAAACAATTCGCCCGGTAGGTTCGCGGGGGGTTTCTGGATAGGTTTGCTGGGCCCAAAAAGGATAGGCAGCAGCAGATTGGGGCAGAGCTAAATCGCTGGTGAAGTAGAATGTCACTGTAGCGATCGCCACGAGCAATACTTTAACTATTGCTCTGGTATTGCGAGCTAACCTCGCGATTATCGAAGCATTTCTCATCTCTATAAGGGCAACGATTCTCTCATGAATTAGTCATTGGTCATTAGTCATTGGTCATTAGTCATTAGTCAATAGTCAATGGTTTACACTATGGACTTTTGACTATTGACTTTTGACTAAATTATTAAGCCCACCAAGGTTCTTCGCCTGTGCGGAAGTCGGTTTCAGTCCAAGGACTAATGACGACTTTATCGTCTTGTACAGTGGTATGAGCCAAAGGCAAAGACTTAGGTGCTGGGCCGCGAACAACTTTACCGGTGGCGTCATATTGGGAACCATGACAAGGACATTTGAATTTGTTCTCGGCTACGTTCCAGGGGACAACACAACCTAAGTGGGTACAGATAGCATTAATCCCGTAATCACCTATAGCTTCTTTGCTTTCTACAACAAGATAAGTGGGGTCGCCTTTAAGTCCCTGAACTAGGGCGCGATCGCCTACATTATGGCTTGCTAGAAATTTGCTGACGCTCACATCGTTGCCCAGTTCGTCTTTTGCTGTTGCACCGCCACCAGCGCCACCACTAGCTGGTGGAATAAAATACTTGACCACGGGATACAATGCACCCAGAGCCACTCCAGTGACGGTTCCAAAAGTGAGCAGATTCATGAATTGACGACGCCCCATATCGGGCACGTCTGCTGATTCAGAAAATTGAGCCATAATCTACGCGCTCTTTCGTGTATTTTGTTAAGCATTTTGATAAGAGTACTAGTAGGTGAGCAACTCTTATCTAAGTCGAAATGTTAATGCCCACAAAAATGCCATACTTCTCTGTTCCAAGATATTTCTAGCATCTTTTCTGTTAGCATTACATTTCTTTATATCCTTATCATACTTGAGTTACGGAACTTAACATCATAACTAAATGTAAATTCTAATTGAGACAACCTATGACAGGACAGGAATTACGTCAACTGTTGGTTGATAAATGGGGCTATTCCTACGATGTGCAGCTGCGGCGCTCTCAAGGGAAAATCTTTCTCCAAGTCATGTGGAAATATCTAGAGCAGGCTTCTTTTCCTTTGAGTGAAGAGGAGTACCAGGCCCATCTAGATAGCATTGCCAATTATCTCCATGCTTTAGGAGGAGCATCCCAGGTACAGACATTTATTACACAGACAAGGGAGCGTCCCCGCTTAGGCAAGGCTGTGAGCATCCCCCTAGATTTAGGCGAACGCAGCTCCGAATGGATATTATGACTTGATTGGGTGCAAATTGCACGCTTTTTGCTGTTGAGTTCACCAAAACATCGATTCTGTTAGTTGCTCACCCCCTGCTTTGCGTCCTAGTAGAGAATGAGCGATCGCAAATCCAATGACTATTGGGACTGAACAAAAGTGAGCAATTCGCAGTCCTTGCCAACTTCCAAATAAATTAACTATCCAAGGAAACTGTGCAGGTTTATACATACCTATGCCTGTAAATATAGCGATAAGCAAAATAGGAATAATCGCTGTATATACTAGGCGATGCCAAGCATAAATTAGCCGCTTGGAGTTGTGGCTTTTTTGTAATGCTTTCATATCGTTCCCACCCACAAATCGATGTCGCCAACGACGGGTAATTAAAATATAAACTCCATACCACAATAAATTTACAGAAAAAAACCACATGGCAAAAAAATGCCAGTGTCTACCTCCTGCTAACCAACCTCCTAAGGTAAATATGGGCGGAATATGTAAACCTGCACGTCCGCCAAAAACCGGATTAGCATTGTAAATTTGTAGTCCACTGGTAAGCATAAGAAATAAGCTAATAATATTTCCCGTATGGAAAATCTTAGCCCCTATGGCTTGTTTGGGTAACTTACCTCTTTGCGTGGGAATGGTCGAACTCATAGATATTTGATCTAGCCGCGATTGTCTATTTCCTACCTCCAAAATAATTTCACAACTTGCATCAAATAGCTATAGATCTAATTTTTAAGTAATCTTATTCGCCGCCCCACGTGTCAATTTTACTCCAGCCCAAACAATCAATGGTTGTCCCACAGATTTATAGAGCAAACTCTCCAGAATTAGCCCGTTATTATTAGCTGTTAAAGCTTGATTTATTTGCTTGAGAGATTCATAAAAGCCGTTGTACCAGCCTTTATTAGACATGAGATTTCTTTGGACAAAATTAAATAGCTGACGAGTGTAAGCAGTGTTATACAATACATGCCAGCCAATCGCCGCTTTGGTACTCAAAAAGCGTAAATCATGGTGTTTTTCGAGATTTTCTGTAATTGTCGCCCAAGGTTCTTTATTCACAAACAAACTACTGTAAACAAAGTAGGGAGGACGATCTATATAGTCGGCGGTTAAGGCTGTTAATTGTTTTGTCGTTAAATAACGAGCTTCTTGGGCGGCTAAAACTCTATCGGCGTAAGCTTTTGGTACAGTTTGAAAACCGGTTTCAATCCCATCGAGAATATAAGGTTCGCTGACAACGTAATTATTCGCTCCCGAATTTTCGTGATTGCGTTCGTCATAGGGTACGCCCTTACCATAAAGATTCACAAAGGCGACATGAGACTGATAATTTAAAGCTTCCTTTACAGGTAATCCCCAAAGTTTTAACCCAAAGGCGGCATAATTTTCATAACCTAAACGTCCTTCTTGATGGTAATGTTCTTTACCATTAATTATGGTAGTACCGTACAATTGTCCGTTTTTGGTGAGGCGTTGTACTTGCCAATGCTGCCAAATAGCTTCGGTTTGCTGGAGAAATTGGGGATATTTTGTGCCTAAAATCTTCAGCCAAATGGCCAAGCGTCCGATATCAATGGCAGACCAGCCAATTTCTTGTTTTTGCTCTAGCTGACCATAATTTATTGGTACTAAAGTTTGAGAATTATAAACTTTGTTGGGTAGTTCGCCTTTATACAAAGGTAGAGATGCTAGAGTTTGCAGCATTCTGCCGATTTTGACTTCAAATTCATATCCAGAGACAAATTTGAGTTCTCTAGCACTAATTAAAGCTGCGATCGCCACCGCTTGATCGGACATAGTCACAGAAGTCACGCCATCAAGGGAATTCACTAAGCCTGTTTGCTCATTCCAGTTTCGTTGGAAATATAACCAAGCTTGATGAGCGATCGCAGTTTCTTCCAGACTTAACGATCCGGCTTGAGGCGCGATATAAGGAGTTTTAGCGATTGTCGCCTGACTAGGACTAATAGGCGTACCTGGTAAGGCTAAGGATTGAGCATCAAGTGTGGCAATGGCTTGGGCAGCATTGCCCGTAGTATCAGAGTGAGATGTAGAAATTTCCGTTTTTAGCACAGTATCAGTACTATTAAGCTGGTTGTAATTAATAATTTAGACTAAAAAAGCTATTATAGCTGTAACTATTACTTACACAGAAGCTTTAATAGATAAGCCTTTGGGTATTGATTTTACATCATAGAATATATATTAGTTAGCAAGTATGTGTTAAATGCTACTTTTTGTGGTTAAATCCGAAATTTCTAGGAGATTACAGCAGAAATTAATACAAATTAATTAAGAAAATAGTACCGATATAGTTAAAATGCATAAATCATTACAAAATTAAACAAGATTTACGCAAAAATTACCAAAAATCTTAATTTATTAACAGGTAATACCAATTGAAAAAAAGAATGCGCCAGATTGTAGGGGCACTGGCACTGCCATGCCCTCTAGCATATTTTGATGTGTCGCAAAGACTATTTGAATTGGTATAACAAGGTTAAATCTGAAACCAAGCCGTTAAAGCTACCGCCAAAGCATCCGCCGCATCATCTGGTTTAGGAATTTCCTCTAAATCTAACTCCCTAGCCACAGCCTCTTGCACTTCATATTTTTCAGCATTACCATATCCCGTTAACGCTTGTTTGATTTGAGCAGGAGTAAATTCGACATAGGGAAGACGACGCTGTGCTAAGACTAACATGAGTACACCCCTAGCTTGTGCAACCAAAATAGTACTTGACATACGATAGAAGAATAACTTCTCAATCGCCACTAAGTCAGGTTGCAACTCCTCTACCAGGGTGTGTAAATCGTCAAATAAGGTACACAAGCGTTGTCCCATTTCCGCAGATGCAGGCGTACTAATCACGCCAAAATCGAGCATTTGCACGCTTGTGTCTTGGATCTTGGCTGGATTTTGTTTACAGGTAATTACTCCAAATCCTAAAATCGCCAGTCCTGGATCTAATCCTAAAATGCGTTTTTCCATTCAATTTACTTTGACTATACAGGTGTTTTTGACTGGGGATGCTGGCAACTTTAATAACTTACTCCAAGTCTAAGGAAATGAAAAATTTTCATCAGTCTATGCTTGCTGTTTCAAGCAGGTAGTGTACATTTTCTGTTAATTATTGTTTGTTCCACTGCTTTGAATCAGGTATGTCAATGGTTTTTTTTAGACAAGCCCTCCACGCCCTGCAACAGCAGTCCCGCCGGCGTACTCCCTATCGAGTTAACCAGTGGTTCAAGTGGTTATCTCCTGGACTATCCATCAAACGTTGGTTACTCATTAGTGTTGGCGGCGTACTAATGGCAAGTCTGGGTTTGGCTATTTGGATTAAGCTGACCCCAATTTTTTGGACAATAGAATTGCTCAGAGGGTTATTAGGATTCATAACTGACATCTTACCCAACTATATCAGCGGCCCTTTAGTCCTGCTGTTTGGTTTGCTGTTGCTACTTTGGGGACAAACTCGTACAGTAGGCTCAATTACGAAGGTACTTAGACCAGAAGGCGAAGAGGAACTGATTGATGTTCTGTTAGCCCATCATCGCTTGTACCGAGGGCCGAAAATTGTCGTGATTGGTGGTGGTACAGGTCTTTCGACTTTGCTGCGGGGGCTAAAAACCTACAGTGCGAATATTACGGCGATTGTGACTGTCGCTGATGATGGCGGATCTTCTGGGCGGTTGCGTCAAGAATTTGGCGTATTACCACCAGGGGATATTCGTAACTGTTTAGCTGCACTTGCAGATGAAGAAAAATTACTTACAGAATTGTTTCAATACCGCTTTCGGGCTGGAGATGGGTTAAGCGGTCATAGTTTTGGTAATTTATTTTTAACAGCGATGACGGAAATTACTGGGGATTTGGAAAGGGCTGTTGCAGCTAGTTCCAAAGTTCTCGCAGTCAGGGGACAAGTTTTACCAGCTACCCTCAGTGATGTGCGTCTTTGGGCAGAATTGGCGGATGGTCGGCGGATTGAAGGGGAATCGAGTATTCCCAAAGCAGGGGGTAAAATTGTCAAACTGGGCTGCATTCCTGCTAATCCCCCAGCTTTACCGGCAGCTTTAAAAGCAATTAAAGAAGCAGATTATATTATTATTGGCCCCGGCAGTCTTTATACTAGTTTAATTCCTAATTTATTAGTCCCAGAAATTGCTGATGCGATCGCTCAATCTCAAGCCCCCCGCATTTATGTCTGCAATATTATGACTCAACCGGGAGAAACTGAAGGTTATACTGTTGCCGATCATATTCGCGCTATCGATGCGGCTACTTCTCATCGTAAGCTATTTGATGCTGTACTAGTACATAAAAAATCCCCCTCAGCTAAATCACTGATTCGCTACGCCCAACAAAATTCTCATCCTGTGTTTTTAGATAGAGAAGCTGTGACTTTGTTAGGGCGAAGAATTGTCCCAGCTAATGTGTTATTTGAAGATGATACTGGTTATGTCCGTCACAATCCTCAAAAACTAGCAAAAGTTTTATTTCGCTGGTACAGTGGTGCGCATCATGGGAAATGAAATCAAGATTTCGCTCAAAAATGCGGAAGCTACGGTGAATTTGGGTATAAGTTTGGGTCAATGTCTGGATGCTGGGATTGTAATTTTGCTTGCTGGTGATTTAGGCGCGGGTAAAACTACCTTAGTCCAAGGTATTGGTAAGGGTTTGGGGATTAGCGAACCGATTGTGAGTCCGACTTTTACCATCGTTAATGAGTACACAGAAGGAAGGCTTCCCCTTTACCATTTGGATTTATACCGCTTAGAACCACAGGAAGTTGCTGATTTAAATTTAGAATCTTATTGGGAAGGTTTTGAAGTTACACCGGGAATTGTTGCTATCGAATGGGCACAAAGAATGCCCTACCAGCCAGATAATTATTTAACGGTCAATTTGATTTATGGAAATCAGGGCGATCGCCAAGCTAAAATAACTGCATTTAATTATTCTCTTAGCCAGATAATCGCCGCGATTACTCCTGAAAATCAGGATGCTGAATGGGAAAAATAGAGTTATTTCCGCGATTAGCTATCTACCGCTACCACGTTCATCAGTTGCATTAATTAACATAATTTTCTTAATCTCTCCGATTTTTATCAAATAGGTAAAAAACCAAATACCGAATGTTATTTTTCAATCAAATCCTTTATTGCTGATGAGTCATCAGCTAATAGCAATTGCAAAGAGTTATCGACAGTCAACAGTCAACAGTCAACAGTCAACAGTCAACAGTCAACAGTCAACAGTCAACAGCCAACAGTCAACAGCCAACCGATATTTTTCACAATTGAAATAAGATTGCAATAGATGGATCTTGGCTGATACCTCACCAAACTACACATCTGTTTTCTTGTTTTCCTAAATTGTGATTAGCAATTACTAGGTGTTATCAGTCCAGACAATCTAGCAAGATTTATTGGCAGGATTGTGCTGATTTTTTCGGCAAATATTGCTAAAATGCTCGGATTTTATGGCACTGTATTGTTTCATCCTGAAATTACTTTGATAATTGGGATGTTTGTTTTTGGTGAAACACTTTTTGGTCATTCCTGTGCAAATTTGCCAATCAGTAATAGTTTATCTGGCTGTATTTTCCCGATACAACAAGTAATTTTGTTAAACCACAGATTTTGTTACTGTGTAAATTAAGCATATATAGACTTGTATTTCTCTGCAAACAGAGTTTTTACAGAATAAATTTAAATTTATTTATCCAAAGTATTTTCTTAAATTACGGCAGTATGAGAATATAAATACCTACATTTCCCCAGCTAAACGCCCAAAATTATAAATTTACTCCATTTTTGTCAGCACTACAACTTATATTGGTACTAATTTTTTACCTACAAGTTCATTATTTATACAGATAAATATCAGATTGAGCGGTTCGGAGTAAAAATAAATTAATCAATTATTCTATTTATAAAAGATATTTTTATACTAGGAATATCGATAAAGGATAAATAATTATCAGATTTAGGTAAGCAAACCTCTATGAATCTATTTTTAATCTGCTTTTTTTAGGTATGAGTTATAGTCTATCTCACATATAAATAACATTGGATAAATAAAGGTTAAGATAAACACGCAAAAATATCGTATAAATACGAGATTGGCGGCAAAATAGTTTGATAATTAAACTTTATCAAGAAATTTTTCCGTAGATATACTAATTAATGGCGATAAAAGATGCGATCGCCTGTTTGACCTTCGGCCCTAAATCATTTCTGGTAGAGTAAGCATGGCCTTGCTCGATAAATGCAGCAGTTGCTTCTATCAAATTTTGAATCACATCCGGGCTAGCATCATCTATTTCTTCGCTAACTTTTCTACCTGTATACTGGTTTGTGCGCTCATGAGGTTTTAAGAGAATGCGAGTATCTTTAGCTGTTTCGCCTGGTTTCGCCTTAAATCTCTCATTTAAGTCAAATTGCAACCGTAAATAGCGTTTGGATTCATAGCCACCCATTAATTGACGGCAAATCGTGCTATCAATCTCAGATGTAGGCTCCATAAATACATCAGTAATATGTTGCGCCCATTCCAAAGGCTTCCATTGATGTATTTGCTCAAATTGGTAAGGTTCGCCAGTTTGTCCGGTTCCAATGGAGAGAATGGAGATATCTTCCATCTGTAGGTTTTCTAGCTTATATTTGCGCTTCGTTTCTGGAGAAACCAATAAATCTGAACATTGACTAATGCGCATCGCCAAACTTAGCGCGGCTAAAGCGGGATTATTCGCCGATACTCCACCATCTATATGGGGAAACACCCAATCACCAAATTTTTCTTTATTGACAGGCTCTAATTTATACGGAGGAAAAAACGTAGGGGCGGATGCAGAAGCTACACATATTTGCCATAAATAGCATTCATCGTACCAACGGTAGCCTAAATCTGGATGGCAATTAGTAAAAAATGTAGTGTTGCGATATAGGGTATCGTAAGCCAGAATCAAAATTATCGGACTATCGATATCTTTGATTCTCTTATATCCCAATTTTTCGATTAAGACATCGATTAAGCCATCATGAGAATATTTGCTGGCTGAAAATGCTTCGAGAATTGGCTGGATAAATGCGGGAAACTTATGATAACGGTGTTTGCGTTTGAGGGGAAATATTCGCTGACCTTCGTTGATGTATAAATCAATTAATTCTCTAGTAGTTTTACCTACAGCCAGTCCAGCAGCGAGAATTGAACCTGTAGAAGTACCTGCAATCAAGTCAAAATACTCATTTAAACTCTGACCTTTCTGTTTTTTTACCTGTTTTTCAACTTCTTGGAGGATTCTGGCGGAAATTACTCCCCGCATCCCACCACCATCTAAACTGAGGATTTTGAATGTCATATTGATTAGTCCAAAGTCAATCGTCAATGGTCAATCGTCAACAGATGAGAGATTCTTAACTGCTGACAATTGACCAAACACTTAGAAGTGTAACGATTTACAGTTGTATGCTAAGTAAGTTGAAAATTAAGATTGACTACAAGAAAGTTAAAACTTGACCTCGGACTGCGGTATTTAATTTACCTTTGTCATAGACAATTTCCCCACCAACAATAGTTGTTACAGCCCAGCCTGTCAAATTCCAACCTTCAAAAGGACTCCAACCACATTTAGTTAAAAGTTCTTCCCGGAGGACTGGGCGGTAAGTATCTAAATCTACCAGCACTAGATCGGCATCATAACCGGGTGCGATCGCTCCTTTGTTGGGAATACCATAAGCTACAGCGACAGCTTTGGACATCCAATGCACAACTTGAGCAACTGTACATTTTCCTTCTTTAGCAGCAGTTAACATCACCGCTAGAGAAGTTTCTACGCCAGGCATACCAGAGGGACTGTTAGGATATGTTTGAGCTTTTTCGGCTAAGGTATGGGGTGCGTGATCTGTGGCGATAAAGTCAATGACACCATCACGTAAAGCTTGCCATAAAACTTCATTATCATGGGGCGATCGCAACGGCGGATTCATTTGCGCCAGAGTGCCAATTGTCTCATAGGCGCTGGTATTTAAAACTAAATGCTGTGGTGTTACCTCTGCGGTTACCCAACTAGGTTTATCTTGACGCAGTAACTCGGCTTCTTCGGCTGTGGACATGTGGAGAATATGCAAGCGTCGCTGATATTTTTTAGACAGCTTTAATGCCAGTTTAGTTGCTAATAATGCCGCTTCATTATCTTGAATTTGGGAGTGAATCGCCAGATCGTGAATTCCCGCAAATTCTTGACGACGTTGATTAATTCGCGCTTGATCTTCCGCATGAACCGCAATTAAGCGATCGCCTTGCGAAAATATTGCCTCTAAAGCTGCATCTTGGTCAACTAGTAACTGACCATGCATTGACCCCATGAAAATTTTAATGCCTGGTGTCGGTTTGGCGGTGAGTAAATCTGGCAGATTATCTGCTGTTGCCCCGATAAAAAAGCCATAATTAACTAAGCACTTATTGGAGGCACGTAGTAGTTTATCGTCTAAAGCTTCTTGGTTAATTGTCAACGGACGAGTGTTGGGCATTTCCAAAAAGGAAGTTACGCCACCTTTAGCACAAGCACAACTGGCTGTAAACAAATCTTCCTTGTGTTCTAACCCAGGTTCGCGGAAATGCACTTGAGGATCGATGACTCCTGGCAACAATGTTAAGCCAGTTGCGTCAATTTCACTAGTAGCTGTGTTTGTGGAGATTTCTGGTGCAACTTCGACTATTTGGCGATCGCGCGTCAGCACATCCCCAACCATTAATTCCCCATTGGGTAAAATTATTTGGGCATGGCGAATCAGTAAACTTTTTGCAGATGACATGGAGTTAACAATATTGGTGATAGAGGACTATGCATAACAGAGAACTATCTTTTTAGGTTAAACTTGGTTGCACTCTTAGTAGTCAATTTTTGCCGCAGGTGAAAAAAAAGTTTATTGTATCGTATGTATATTCCTGTCACCATGACAACATAAATACCAAATCAGAGTTCTGCGGTTAAAATTCATAAATATAGTTCATAGTTCCCCCTTGGTAATTTAATTACCTGCATCTTTTCGTTACTTCAGCAATTTCATGCAAAATCAAGTGTCTGATAAAAATTCTAGTCAACAACCCGATCATTCCTGGATTGGAGAGCTAGGTAGAACGGTTATATTAAGCATAGTTCTAGCCTTAGGAATTCGTACTTTTGTTGCCGAAGCGCGTTGGATTCCTTCGGGATCTATGGAACCCACCCTGCATGGTACTCCAAACCAGTGGGAGGCAGACAAGATAATTGTAGATAAATTGAAGTATAAGTTTTCTCAGCCACAGCGAGGAGACATCGTAGTCTTTTCGCCCACAGACGAGTTAAAAAGAGAACAATATCACGATGCCTTCATTAAACGCATCATTGGTTTACCTGGGGAAAAAGTAGAACTCAAAGATGGCAAAGTCTATATCAATAACAAACCCCTACCAGAAGATAGCTACATCAAAAACCAACGTACAGTAATTGACGTTTGTACCTCAGGCGCACAAGTACCCTTTTTAGCAAAACCCCAAACCATACCCCCAAAATCATATTTGGTGCTAGGTGATAACCGTAACAGTAGCTATGACAGTCGCTGTTGGGGTGTTGTACCACAACAAAATATCATCGGTCGTGCTGTGCTACGATTCTGGCCTCTCAATCAAGTTGGTGGTTTAGATAAATCACCGTTATATCCCTAGATTTAACAGTTTATCCTAGGTTTGTAGTCAGCACTTCAGTGCTGATTACGAACTAGCTGGAAAATGGGCATTGGGCATTGGGCATTGGGCATTGGGCATTGGATAATTTACAACTGACAACTGACTATTGACATAATCTGTATAATGCCATACTTAGCCAAGATTGTTCTCTACCCCATTAAGTCGTTGGATGGTGTTGAAGTTGAGAAGGCGAAAGTTCTCCCTAGTGGAAGCCTAGAGTGCGATCGCGAATTGGCAATTTTTGATGAAAACGGCAATTTTGTTAATGGTAAACGCCATGCCAAAATTCATTTGTTGCGCACAGAATTTGCACTGGCGCAAAGAACTATATCTGTGCAACTTCCTGGTGGCGATTCACCAATCAATTTTCATTTAGATAGAGAAAGACAGGCGCTAGAAGCAACTCTCAGCGATTTTTTTGGCTTTAAAGTCACATTAGGACAAAATTTACAATCAGGCTTTCCCGACGATCGCAACTGTCTAGGGCCGACTGTAATTAGTACAGCAACTTTAGAAGCAGTAGCTTCTTGGTTTCCAGATATGACTGTGGCGCAAATGCGGCGGCGATTACGGGCTAATATTGAAATTGGTGGCGTCCCGGCGTTTTGGGAAGACCAATTATTTAGCAATAATAGCGATGTCGCTGTTTCTTTTCGCATTGGTGATGTCTGCTTTTTGGGAATTCAGCCTTGTCAACGCTGTGTAGTTCCCACCCGCAATCCTGATTCTGGTAAAGCTGATAGTAATTTTCAAAAAATCTTTGTCCAGCAGCGACAAGCCACTTTACCAGATTGGGCGGCTTTATCCCGATTTAATCATTTTTATAAATTAAGTATTAATACTAGGCTAGCTGAACTCTCAACTGCTAAAAATTTACAAGTTGGGGATGAAGTTGTAATACTAACATAAGGTTTGTAATCTTTCTTAAAGAAAAAAAGTAAATGGTAAAAATATCGCAAATTTCTTTACCGTTTAATCGCCTAAATTATCTAGTATTTTTCCCAGTTTTGTAATTGAATATGTATGATTGTTTGCCAAGAACTAGAAATTTAGAGACTAGTTACGGTAGCGGTAAACAATTGAAAATTCCCTATATACTCTGGTGTCGATTGTAACAGTTAATATTGGCTGGCATACTGTAGTTAATTAGTTAAATTTAAACCAAGATAGATGCCATTCCGAATCAGTGTAAACCGAGATTTTGCACTACTCAGAGAAAATATGCCTCAGCATATTCCCGTAAAATTCCACAAATTAGCCTATTAAAAGCAAACTCTAAGATTAAGTTGAGGAGGCACAGAGTTAGCCTAGAAATTATATTAACCCAAAGACTGCTATCTTTTATACAAGATTAGACAGAACGCAAAGTATGTCTTGCACTTGAAGATAGTAGTAATTCTGATATTTTTTGTATTTTATTTGACATACCATCCCCAAATGTAGCAAGGGGTACAAAATCTCACAACAATGTTATCTAAACTTCAGTCTATTAAATGTCTCAACCTGGTAGTTGAGAGAACTTCTATCAATATGATGCGCCGCAAATATGTTGTAATTATGCCGATTGTGTTGCAATTTTGGGGAACTGTCGGGTTTTTCGGCTATATTTCACTTCAAAACGCACAAGCTGGACAAAATTTAGCAACTCAGTTAGAGAGTGAAATCTGCGATCGCATCGACAAATACCTCGGTAAATACCTGAAAACCCCCCAGCCAATCGATCAACTAGGTTTGCTGAGTTTTGCTGACTTACAAGCAGCCAAAAATTATCTGTGGGAACAAATACAAGTTTTGCAGATTGGCGATCGCCATTTTACCCACCCCCAACGGGGATTGATTGCCATTGAACAGCTGCATCGGGGCGCTTTATTGATGCCAGCAGTTTCCCGAACCCAGAGTATACTTTATGTTTACCCTACCAAGAGTCAAGTAAATCGCCGCTATTTCCAGAATGTTAACAATCGCCATGAATTAAGGATGAATTGGTTGATTGTTGGATTTATTCACAAAGCCAACTCGCTAAAACAACTTAAGCCACTCCAAAATATTAACTTGTTATCCCTTGTTGCCTTTTTAATAGTGGCGCAATTTGCGATCGCGATTACCTGGTTAACGATCAAGTTAATTATGCAACTCAATAAATCTTCTCAGACAGCGACAAACAAGACTGACTCAGAAGCAGTGGTAAATAATGAATTAAATCAACTTAATATCTCTGAAAATCATCCACATAGTGAACCGCAGAAAAGTTACACATTTTTACCCAAAAACTCTACAGCCTTAAACAGAGTTTTATCTGTAAATCAAAATCCAGCATCTATATTTTTGACTGCAATTCCTCAAGGGAAAAACTTGACCAAACAACCAAGCGATCGGGAAGATATGCATCGTCTTGACCAGCAGATTTTTTCCCAACAATTTACTACATCATCACGGGTAACCTTAGCAGCATTTAAACAAATGTATCTCAACGACAACGAATCAAAAAAACAAGATATAGACAAAAAGCAATTTGTCTTTAAATATGGGCTTCCCGGAGCAAAGGCGCTACCAGGACAAAGTTTTAGAGTTAAAGAAATAGGAGTGCGTCATCCAGAGAAAACAATCCTAATTGAAGCCTTGAAAATGCCCATATATGACGAATTGCGCAATATGAAAGACGAGGCAAATAACTCACAAGAAGTAAATCAACAGCAAAAAACTGACAAAGTACTCACCCAATACAATCGCCTCCTAGAATCGCAAGTTAGAAAGCGAACTCAAGAACTTTTAAAAGTTATTCAACAACTGCAAACGACCCAAAAACAGCTAATTCAATCCCAAAAAATTGCTGCTAGGGGTAGATTAGCAGCAGAACGGGCAAACCGGGCGAAAAGTAAATTTCTGGCAAATATGAGTCATGAATTGCGGACTCCACTCAATGCCATTTTAGGTTTTACCCAAGTCATGAGTAATGACAATTCTTTATCATCGGAAAATAAAGAAAATTTGGCGATTATCAATCGGGCTGGCGAGCATCTTTTAAATTTAATCAATGACATTTTAGAAATGTCGAAAATCGAAGCCGGTAAAACTAGCTTGAATATCAAAAGTTTCGACTTAATTCGGCTGTTGACAAGCTTAGAAGAGATGTTTGGTTTGCGGGCTGCGGCTAAAGATTTACGCCTAGTCTTTGAATATGCGCCGAATCTTCCCCGATATGTGCAAACCGATGAAAGCAAACTACGCCAGATTTTACTCAATCTCTTGGGCAATGCGATCAAGTTTACTCGTAAAGGCAACGTCATTGTCAGAGTCAGTGGCGGAACCCTGGAAGATCGCGATCTTCGGCTTTACTTTGAAGTCGAAGATACTGGCCCGGGAATCGATCCGCAAGAAATTCATTTGTTATTTGAAGCGTTTGGACAAACCGAAACCGGGAGACAATCGCAACAAGGAACCGGACTAGGCTTAACTATTAGCCGCAAATATATCCAAATGTTGGGTGGAGATATTACAGTTACTAGTAATCCGGGTGAGGGTAGTAAATTTACCTTTGATATTCAAATTAGCCCAGCTTGTGATAACGAAATTCAAAATCAGCAAAATAAACAGAAAATTCTTGGTTTAGCAGCAAATCAAGGCGAATACCGTATTTTAGTAGTTGACGATGTCAAAGAAAGTCGGCTGGTGTTAGTGAAAATGCTGACAGCTATCGGATTTATTGTTCAAGAAGCTACAAATGGCCAAGAAGCGATCGCTCAATCTTTAGCATGGAAACCACATTTGATTTTCATGGATATGCGAATGCCGATTATGGATGGCTACGAAGCTACAAAAGCTATTAAAAAACAAATCCAAATAGGGTATAAAGAAAAGAACTTCACACCCAAATTAGGAAACCTAACTAACCAGCTAACTGACCAATTATTAACTATCCCCGGATTTACTAATCGGGAAACTAGCCATGTACCAATTATTGTTGCCTTAACTGCCAGCGCTTTTGAGGAAGAAAGACAGAAAATTTTGTCAATCGGTTGCGACGATTTTATTCGTAAACCATTTACTCAAGAAGTATTACTAGAAAAAATCAGCGAACATCTGGGTGTAAAATATGTCAGCCCAGACGAGACTGTAAATCCAGCTGCTAGTCAAGAAACAGACATATTTCCCAGTGAAGCGGAAGTTATCTGGCATTTATCACAAATGCCCCAGCCTTGGTTAACAAATATCCGTCATGCCGCAGCTAGCTGTAGCGATGACATGATTTTAGAGTTGCTTGCCCAATTACCTCCAGAACAAAGCCAAATTTTCCGGGTTTTGGGAGAATTAGCACACAACTATCAGTTTGAAAAAATTATGGAATTGACTAGAACAAAAGCAGAATGAACTACGAGCGGTTAGAACCAGAGAAAAAAGATATATTGCTGATTGACGATATGGCAGATAATCTGCGAGTATTATCGTCACTGCTGACTAGAGAAGGGTATAACGTTCGCAAAGCTTTAAATTGGCAAATGGCTTTGACTGCTTGTCAAACCGTATTACCAGACTTGATTTTACTAGACATTATGATGCCGGAAGTTGATGGCTATGAAGTCTGTCAGCGTTTAAAGGCTTGGGATGTAACGGCACATATTCCCGTAATTTTTATTAGTGCCTTAGATGATGTCTTTGATAAAATCAAAGCTTTTAAGGTAGGTGGTGTAGACTACATTACCAAACCTTTTGAATTGCAAGAAGTCTTAATTCGGGTACAAAATCAACTAGCGCTCAGAGCCGCACAATTAGAAATTATTAAGTTGAATGTGGAACTCGAACAAAGGGTGAAACAACGTACTTGGGAACTAGAAAAAGCGCTGCAAAAACTCCAGGGAGAAATTAATTCGCGGCAACAACTACAAAGTAAATTACTAGATTTAGCCTTGCATGATTCCCTGACTGGGTTGCCGAATAGAGTGTTATTTATTCGGAGAATCGAAAATGCCCTGAATCGTGCCAAGCAACAATCTCACTATCAATTTGCGATTTTGTATTTAGACTGCGATCGCTTTAAAGTTGTCAATGATTCTTTAGGTCATTTAGTAGGCGATGAATTGCTGTTAGCTATTGCTCATCGTCTACAATCAACTTTAACGCCGATGGATACTATCGCTCGATTGGGTGGCGATGAATTTGGCATTTTGTTAGAAAATCCCACAGATATCAATATGGTAATTGAAGTGGCAGAGCGTCTGTTGCAGCAGCTCTCACTTCCCTTCAAACTTACCAGATATGAGGTATTTATGAATGCCAGTATTGGTATTGCTTGGGGAAATAAAGATTACGATCGCCCAGAATATTTACTCCGGGATGCTGATACGGCTATGTATCGCGCTAAGGCATTAGGGAGAGCCAGATATCATGTTTTCGATCCGATCATGTATCAAGAAGCTATTCAGCTGTTAGAGATTGAAAACGATCTGCGTCGCGCTGTAGCACGGCAAGAATTTATTGTTTATTATCAGCCGATTGTTTCCCTGCTTACAGGTAAAATTGCTGGCTTTGAAGCTTTAGTACGTTGGCAACATCCAATTCGCGGCTTAATTCTTCCAGCAGAGTTTATCCCTGTGGCGGAAGAAACCGGACTGATTACTTCAATTAACACCTGGGTATTACAGTCAGCTTGTCAACAATTACGTTTATGGCAACATCACCCAGCTATTCCCGACAGCTTGACGATTAGCGTCAACTTGAGCGCGCGTTTATTTTCTCAACCGAATTTAATGGCACAAATTGACGAAATTCTCTATGAAACCCAAGTAAATCCCGAAAATTTAGAACTGGAAATTACCGAAACTGTGATCATGGAAAATAGTCATGCCGTGAAAACAATTCTGCAACAGTTAAAAGAGCGAAGAATTAAGTTAGTCATGGATGATTTTGGTACGGGTTATTCTTCTTTAAGTTATTTACATAGTTTTCCTTTAAATGCTTTAAAAATCGATAAATCTTTTGTCAAGAGAATGCAGGAAAATCAAGAAGATATGGGCTTAGTACCTGCCATGATTAACATTGCTGATTCAATGGGGATGAGAGCGATCGCAGAAGGTGTGGAAACTACGGAACAATTAGCTCAACTAAGAAGTTTAAACTGTGAATTTGCCCAAGGCTTTCTTTTTTCTAAGCCCATAGAACAGCAATCAGTTCTGAATTTACTCACAACTGCACCTCAATGGTGAATTATTTTATTTGTTCAGTTGTCATTTGTCATTGCTGAAAAATTCTGATTTTCATACTGTCAGTACTCAGATTTTGCGCTTTGCTGTTTGTCTTGTGTATAAATAGAATTGATCAATGTAACATGACGTATAATTCATGACAAATGACCAATGATAAATGACCAATGACAAATGACCAATGAATTTAAATCACCACAACAATCATAAAGGGAATATTTTGGTGGTAGATGATACCCCCAATAACTTGCGTCTGCTTTCAGCTATGTTAACGGCGCAAGGTTATGAAGTGCGCAAAGCCTTAAATGGAAAAATGGCACTGACTGCTTGTCACGTAGTGTTACCAGATGTGATTTTACTTGATATTAATATGCCAGAAATGGATGGGTATCAAGTTTGTCAACAACTCAAAAGTGACAAAATTACGGCGGAAGTCCCTGTAATTTTTATTAGCGCCTTAGATGATGTTTTAGATAAAGTTAAAGCTTTTGATGTAGGTGGGGCTGACTATATCACTAAACCGTTTCATGGTGCAGAAGTGATATTACGGATAGAAAATCAAATTAATTTGCGCTTATTTCAACTAAAACTGCAAGAAAAAAATATATTACTCGAACAGGCTCTAGCTAATTTGCAAGCGGCGCAGGTACAACAAATTCAAAATGAAAAAATGGTAGCATTAGGCCAATTAGTAGCGGGAATTGCCCATGAGGTGAATAATCCTATTAGTTTTATCTATGGGAATTTGCAATATGCTAATCAATATGTCCAAGATTTAATAAATATTATTAATACATATCAACAAGAATATCCGCAACCAAATCAGAAAATTGAGAAAATTCTGCAAGATTTAGATTTGAATTATGTAACTAAGGATCTGCAAACTCTCATGGGTGCTATGCATAGAGGTGCAGAGCGAATTACAGATATAGTTCTGGCATTACAAAATTTTTCTAGACATGATGAATCCTTGATGAAACAGGTGAATATTCATCAAGGTATTGATAGCGCTTTGATTATGTTGCAACATCGATTGCGGGAAACCAAAAATCATCCGGCGATTGATATTGTGAAAGATTACGGAAATTTACCTTTAGTTAATTGTTATGCTAGCGAACTTAACCAAGTATTTATGCATTTATTGAATAATGCCATTGATGCTTTTGATGGATGGGTGAGTCAAGAAAAGCCACAAATCCAAATTCATACACAACTAACACAGACAAAGACAGTGAAGATTGCGATCGCGGATAATGGCCCTGGTATCGAAGAGTCATTGCGATCGCGGTTATTCGATCCATTTTTTACCACAAAACCCGTAGGTAAAGGTAGCGGGTTGGGATTATCTATTAGTTACCAAATAGTCGTGCAAAAGCATCGAGGACAAATAGCTTGTTTTTCATCACCAGGAAAAGGCGCAGAATTTTTACTAGAAATTCCCCTAGAACAATCTGAGTAAGCTCATGCGCATCTAAATTGCAAACTACTAATAAGGGCAGTCAATAGTCAACAGTCAATAGTCAATAGTCAACAGTCAATAGTCAATAGTCAACAGTCAATAGTCAACAGTCAATAGTCAACAGCCCTCACAATGGATTGTGCGAGGAAAATTTTGGCATTTTCAATTAAAATATGCTTATATGCATTTAATTATATTTATATATGTATATTAAAAAATTAGAAATTTTTGATACCTGCTGTTTAATTTCTGTAACTTCAACCAAAAGCATCAAACTAACTTTAGAAAGGCTGAAATCTATGTCTATCAGGGGTTGACAGGCAAATCTACAATTGATTGGTAAAACCCCTCAGACGTAAAAATGAGGAAATTGGGATTTTTTCTCTATAAGAGACTACATTTTTCAGTCGCAGAAAAGCATAATAGAGATGTGACTGATCTGTTTACCCCTTTACAATCCCTAAAAGAAGGTCACTGGTTCAAACTAATTTGTGGAGCCAGTTTCCAGCATCTTCCTGCGGTCAGAAGTTTAACATTAGCCTACACTTTGGCGGGCGCTGACTGTATAGATGTCGCGGCCGATCCAGCAGTGATTGCAGCTGCTCAAGATGCACTTGCAGTAGCTAAGGAACTAGCTTTTGAGGCTCAAAAACGCGGCTTTGGTTTTCAAGGCAACTTACCATTTTTGATGGTGAGCCTGAATGATGGTGAAGACCCCCATTTTCGCAAAGCCGAGTTTAATCCCACTGATTGTCCCCCAGACTGTCCTCGCCCCTGCGAACGGATTTGTCCAGCACAAGCGATTGTGTTTAACAGTATAAAAGATAACTACTCAGGTGTCCTAGAACAAAAGTGTTATGGCTGTGGACGTTGCATCCCAATTTGCCCATATGATATAATTTATACAAGCTCATACATGTCAACGCCGGGAGCGATCGCTCCATTAGTCATGTCAACAGGAGTAGATGCTGTCGAAATTCATACACAGGTAGGGCGATTTACAGAATTTCAGCAACTATGGCAAGCAATTTCACCGTGGATAGATAAATTAAAGTTAGTAGCGATCAGCTGTCCCGACGGCGAAGGAATGATAGATTACCTTCAAGCACTATATAACCTAATGCACCCCCGTCCCCATGCTTTAATTTGGCAGACAGACGGCCGTCCCATGAGTGGAGATATTGGCGATGGCACCACTTTAGCGGCAGTGAAATTAGGACAAAAAGTTTTGGCAGCACAGTTACCCGGATATGTGCAGTTAGCAGGCGGCACAAATAGCTATACCGTTACCAAGTTACAGGCAATGGGAATGCTAAACGATTTTAGATTGGCAGATACCAATTTAAAATCCAAAATTGCCGGAATAGCCTACGGTAGCTACGCCCGCGTACTGCTGTCACCAATTTTGGCACAATTAGAAACTCAGGAGGTGAGTAAAACCAGTGTTAAGGCGACTACCCGCCTGGAAGAAGACGATATATTGCTCTGGCAGGCTGTAGAGCTTGCCCATTCTCTCGTTTCCCAGCTCAAGTCACAACAGGAGCGCTAATCGCTCGTTCGTTATCTCGCAAAACGTCACCATAGAAAGCATGACGATTACAGACGATCTCCAAAAGTTGTTAGACATTTTGCCCCAAGACCTGCGACAAATACTAGAGGATCATCCCAAAAGAGACTATTTAGTCGAAGTGGTTTTGGATCTGGGCCGTCGCCCAGAGGCTCGCTTTCCTAATCAAGCTGAGTATCTGAGCGAACAGCCTGTCACTCAAGAACAGATAGATGATTGCATTCAGCGAGTTGGAACCTTTGGCGGAGATAATCGGGCAGGAATTGAGCAAACTTTGCACCGAATTAGCGCCATTCGCAACCGCACGGGTAAGATTATTGGCTTAACCTGTCGTGTCGGTCGGGCGGTATTCGGCACCATTGGCATGATTCGCGATTTGGTAGAAACTGGTAGATCGATTCTGATGCTGGGGCGGCCAGGAGTCGGTAAAACTACTGCCTTACGGGAAATTGCCCGGGTTTTAGCCGATGAACTCAACAAGCGCGTGGTAATTATCGACACCTCCAATGAAATCGCTGGAGATGGCGATGTTGCCCACCCTGCCATTGGTCGCGCCAGAAGAATGCAAGTGGCTCATCCAGAACTGCAGCATCAAGTGATGATTGAAGCGGTGGAAAACCACATGCCAGAAGTCATCGTTATTGATGAAATTGGCACAGAATTGGAAGCTTTGGCAGCTCGTACCATTGCCGAACGCGGCGTACAGTTGGTAGGTACTGCCCATGGTAACCAAATCGAAAACCTGATTAAAAACCCCACCCTGTCAGATTTGGTCGGGGGTATCCAAGCGGTGACCTTAGGAGATGACGAAGCGAGACGCCGGGGCAGTCAAAAGACTGTTTTGGAACGCAAAGCCCCTCCCACCTTTGAGATTGCTGTGGAAATGTTAGAACGGCAACGCTGGGTAGTTCACGAAAGTGTTGCAGACACGGTAGATACTCTCCTGCGGGGTCGCCAACCTAGCCCACAAACCAGAACTGTTGATGACAATGGCAAGGTGTCCATTACCCGCCAACTTTCAGTAGTTAACGGTCGCGGTGCGGTAAATCAAGCAGGTGGGGAAGAATCCTTTGGGAGTTCTCGCCAATCTAACGGCTGGCGTTCATCTGGGCAAATGGTAGCCTTACCACCCCCATCTCTAGAGCGGGAGAGAGTTACTGGGCGCAGTGAATTTGACCGCTTGCTGGATGAGTCGTTTAATTATACCGACACCATTGATTTTAGCGGCGGTAAAAAGCCAGGCCCCAATGGCGAAGATTTACCACTACACGTTTACCCCTATGGCGTCAGCCGCCATCAACTAGAGCAGGTAATTAGCGTGCTATCTTTGCCTGTGGTATTGACAAAAGACATCGATAGTGCTGATGCAATTTTGGCATTGCGATCGCATGTCAAAAACCACGCCAAATTAAGGCAAATGGCTAAGGCTCGTCATGTACCCATTCACATGATTAAGTCCAGCACCATACCACAAATTACCCGTGGTTTGCGGCGACTGCTGAACATTGACGAGCCGGAAATCGCTGACGATCAAGAACTGCAACTGTTTTTACACAGTGGTAGCGATGACGAAATGGATGCCCTAGAAGAAGCTAGACTCGCTGTAGAGCAGATAGTCATTCCTAAAGGACAGCCAGTTGAGTTATTACCCCGTTCTCCCCAAGTCCGCAAAATGCAGCATGAGTTGGTAGAACATTATCGGCTCAAGTCTCATAGCTTTGGTGAAGAACCAAATCGTCGCTTAAGGATTTATCCGGCGTAATCTCAACGAATTTTAGATTTTAAATTTTGGATTTTGGATGAAATATTCAAAATCCAAAATTTAAACATTGTGTGGCATTGTGTGGATGGTGCGATGCCTGTGGGGAACGCAATCTAATTAAATCTAATTAACTAGACTTCTTACTGGCGGAAACCATTTGTACCAAAAGATAGGTACTGAAATCTAAAAACTGATCGAGTAAACAGCCAATCACACCAATATAAATTATTGCCTGGATTAAGTAATTAATATTGCCAGCTTTATAAGCATCCCAGACTAGTAAACCCAGTCCCTTTGGGCCGATGAGCATTTCTATAGCAATGACTGTAAACCAGGCTATCCAAATGCTAACTTTCAAAGCATGAAATGTATGGAATATTGCTGCACGAAAGCTTTTATTCTGTCTGTAAAAATGCCCCATTCCTATCGCCATATTTAAAATCATTGTCCAGAGAGTGCCAATAAAAATTACCATTACAGATGCAACTTCACTATCTGGAAATAAGATGAGAGAAATTGGTAGCAATGCTATAGGCGGGATACTATGAGGTATTTGAAATATCCGCTTAGTTAGCTGATAGATGGGGTTATTTAAACTGATTAAGTAACCAATGAAACCACCTAAAATTGCGGCTGGGATATAGCCCACAAATAATTTTTGCAGGCTAGATAAAATATCTAGAGGTATACTATGTTCCATGCCTCAGTTCTAATTTGGCAAGTCTAGGAAATACTGCGGCAATTGCAAACAACAAGGTAGCGCCTCGGTTTCCCTCAATAACTAGAGCAAAGGGAAGGGAGACGAAGAGATAAAAAATGCCCAATTAGGGCTGACAGTCTTATTAAATTAAATTTAACAATAAATTAAAGCCAAGTTGAAAAATTAAATAAAATTTCCATAATTCAATTTTAAAATTAACTTTTAGATGCTTATAAGCTAAATAATCCCAAAAATCTATCAAATAGATAGCAAATTGTAAATTATGCCAAATTGTAGGGCTACGGTTACCCCGCCCCTACGAGTTGAGGGTTTGGTAAGTTAATGATGGAAATATTTTTTTATTTGCAAGTAACCGAGCGGGGCACAATATGATTGTGCCCTACCTATTTACTTTATTTAGTTAAAAATTGCTGTAATCAATAATTCATAATTCCTAATTAAGGATTGCATAACAACTTAATTGAAAATACAGCAACTTAAGGTACTAATATGTATAAGCTGAGTATATGAAAATTGTTAAATTACGAATTACGAATTACGAATTACGAATTACGAATGATAAATTATTTTTTGCCCAAATTGCGTTTCATTTGTTCTAGCTCATCTTCTGTTTCCCAACGCTGAAACTTTTCTTCTAAGTCGTCAAAACTACTAGAATAACTACTAGATGCCTTTGACCAACCATCGGTTTCTAAACGCTGTTGAGCTTGCGCTCTGGCGCGTGCTTGTTGTGCAGCAGAGGCTTTGGCTTGTACCTCTTGTCGCCGTGCCTGAATTTTTTGTAGTAATTCTTGAGATTGGTTAATCCGTTCTTTTAAGCCTTGCATGTGTCCCCAGCGCTGATTACCTTCGCGCAAAAGGGCGGCTTCTCGTTCTTGGGCTGCGAGGGCTAAATCATCTCTACCAGCAGCTTTAGCCTTTTGAACGCGGATGTGCCAACGCTGAATTTCTTGTGCTGTAGATAGAATATCTTCTTGCGATCGCTTTTCCTGCAATTGTAAATCAGCAACCAGCTTTAAAGTATCTTCTTCTTGCTCCCGTAGCTGTTCTAACAGCGCTTCTAATTCCAAATGGGGATTATTCCGCAAGAATTCTTCTAAACGGTTTTCCAGAAACCGACTTAAATCATCAAATAAGCCCACTGCCAGCACTCCAGATTCAAGTATGTGCCTTTATTGTAATAATTATTATCGTCTGGGGAAAGCTACTGGTAAAATTTCAGTCCCAAGATTCAATACAGTTCAGTTAGTGCCAAAACCTTTAACAATTCAAAATTCAAAATTCAAAATTCAAAATTAAACAGGACTTACGCAAGAATCATCAAAAACCTTAATCTATTGAACCGCCAAGACGCCAAGAACGCCAAGAATTCGTAGAGTGTGCGTAAGTCCTATTAAAGACATTTTCAGACGGGGATTTAAACCCCGACTGAAAATGATACTACGTATAGACGTAGGGGTCTTAAACCCTTTTATGTACGATAAATGTTTCTAAAACTACTTTTTTGCTGAAAATGAATAATGTATGTCAGTACATCCTCAAATCTATTCTGGACAATTAATAGTTCCAGTTTGTGCAGTATCACAAGATAAATTTTTGTTTAATTTAAGAAGTTAAAATAACAAGCAAAAGCGGTTTTGTAGATATGCGTTACAAAGTCAAGTTAAACAAAACGAAAACAGGATATGCTATTTGGTGTCCCGCTTTACCAGGATGTTGGACTTTGGGAGAAACCGAAGAAGAAGCATTAGAGAACATCAAAGAAGCAATTAAAACCTATTTAGAAAATTTTGATGAAGTTACTCAAAATGCAGAGTTACGCTATGTAGATGTGCGATAAATAGGTGACAATGGCGAGTAAGTCAAAAGTCAAAAGTCAAAAGTCAAAAGTCAAAAGCCAAAAGCCAAAAGAATTATATTATCTACTTTTGCACCATTGGGAATGGTATATTAATTTACGCCTTAACGCAGTGGTTTCCTAAAATACAATAAGCTAAATCGGATATTTGGGGCTAACTGAACCTTATTGGCAGATAATACCCAAATTTCATAATTATGAATTACGAATTACGAATTACGAATTACGAATTAACTAAATTGGTGTAATCCAATAAGCGATACCTTTGACTAATTTTTTCTGGAAACCAAACACAGGTAATTGTGACTCATTTAAACCTAAATAAGTCCAATGGGGGGTATCACCTTCTACAGTTTGAAACCAGCCATTTTGATTTAAAGCCTGTCTTTGCTTTTGACTTGATAAGCGTAAATCAATAGCTAATCCCCAGAGATGTTGTGATGTTCCTGGCGGTGCAACTATGCTTAAAATTGCTGTTTCTTTACCCTGGCGGACTTTGTCTAAGGTTCTGTTGTTAGCATATTTGCGCCAAAATCGCAGATTCGTGCTGTAAGTTCGCGTACAATCACCGCCACCATAACCTGATTTGAGAGAAATTTTTTGGATTGTTTTGGCTTTATTTAAAGCTAATGCTGCGGCTTGTTGTAAATAACAATCCTTAGTTCCATCAACTTTAATCATTGTTAAAGTTGATTGAAACTCTTTCGTTTCTTGCTCGTTAGCTAAGATAACTTTCTCTGGTAACTTAATTTCTGGCTCTTGATTAACAAATACTGCACCATATTGACGCAATAAAATATATTCATAAGTACCTGATTGGGGAATTGTCGGTAATTTAATTGCAACTGCTGATAAAAATCGCTGCTGCTCGGTTAATTCAGGATTGGGAGTAAATGGTGCAATTGGACTAGGTGAAGATGTCGAATTGGGAGAAATCAGACATTGTGCATTATTTAAGCAACTGTTGAAATTAACGCTTTGAATAACTGTTTGGTGGTGAGCAATTCCATTACTAGCGACCAAGGTAAAAGTAATCAGAAAAATTATTGTTATTAGAGATGATTTTTGCCATATTTTGTGCATATTTACATAATTATGAAATTGTTTAAACAAATTCTTATTGTATAGAATATTCAGTTTATTTAACGATTGATAAATAATTTTCAATTGTGGAATAGGTTAACCTGCAATTCCCAGCACATCCATGAAACTACGGTATCAGCTAAAATTGAAAATAACTCTCAGTTTGTTGACCTTGTAAGTATGACCATGCACAATTCAGTGGAATTTCAAGACGCTTTTGATGTTATTGTCGTCGGTGCAGGTCACTCCGGCTGTGAAGCAGCCCTGGCTACTGCGCGCCTTGGTTGTCGGACTCTGCTGTTGACGCTGAATTTAGATAAAATTGCTTGGCAACCATGTAATCCGGCAGTGGGCGGCCCTGCTAAGTCTCAATTAACCCATGAAATTGATGCTTTGGGTGGGGAAATTGGGAAAATGGCAGACCGGACTTACCTGCAAAAGCGGATTCTCAATTCTTCACGGGGGCCTGCTGTGTGGGCTTTACGCGCCCAGACTGATAAGCGCGAATATGCAGCCGTGATGAAGGGAATTGTGGAGAATCAAGAGAATTTAACCATCCGTGAGGGAATGGTTACAGACTTAGTACTGGGTGCTAATGATGAAGTCATCGGTGTTGAGACTTACTTTGGCGTAGCTTTTCAATGTACAGCAGTTATTTTGACGACTGGGACATTTTTGGGCGGAAAGATTTGGGTAGGAAATAAATCAATGGCGGCGGGACGCGCCGGAGAATTTGCGGCGGAAGGCTTAACAGAAACCTTAAATCGCCTGGGTTTTGAAACTGGAAGGCTCAAAACTGGGACACCAGCACGGGTAGACAAGCGATCGGTAGACTATAGTAAAATGTCTCTCCAGCCAGGGGATGAAGAAGTACGCTGGTTTAGCTTTGACCCCCAAGTTTGGGTAGAACGGGAACAAATGCCTTGCTACATTACCCGGACGACGGCGGAAACTCATCGCCTAATTCAAGAGAATTTACATTTGTCGCCTGTATATGGTGGTTGGGTAGAGGCGAAGGGGCCTCGCTATTGTCCGAGTATTGAAGATAAGATTGTCCGCTTTGCCGATAAAGAAAGCCATCAAATCTTTATTGAACCAGAAGGTAGGGATATTCCCGAACTTTATATTCAAGGGTTTTCCACAGGTTTACCGGAAAATTTGCAAATCCAAATGTTACGCAGTCTTCCTGGTATGGAAAACTGCGTGATGCTACGTCCGGCTTATGCTGTGGAATATGACTATTTACCTGCAACTCAGTGTTATCCGACAATGATGACCAAAAAAATTGCGGGGCTGTTTTGTGCTGGACAGATTAACGGTACAACAGGTTATGAAGAAGCAGCCGCCCAAGGATTTGTGGCTGGTGTGAATGCGGCGCGGTTTGTGTGCGGTCAGGAAATGATTGTTTTTCCGCGTGAGCAAAGTTACATAGGAACTTTGATGGATGACCTATGTACAAAGGATTTACGCGAACCTTACCGTATGCTTACGAGTCGGTCTGAGTACAGATTAATACTGCGTTCGGATAATGCTGACCAGCGATTGACGCCCTTAGGCAGGGAAATTGGCTTAATTGACGATCGCCGTTGGGAATTATATACCCGCAAACAAGCGCAGATTATTGCGGAAAAAGAACGGCTACACGGTACGCGCATTAAAGAACATGATGAGATCGGAAAAGCGATCGCATCTGATACTCAACAAGCCATTAAAGGTTCGATTACCTTAGCTGATTTATTACGTCGTCCGGGATTCCACTATATCGATCTCGATAGATATGGATTAGGTAATCCCAGCTTGAACCAGCTTGAGAAAGAAGGCGCAGAAATTGACATTAAGTATTCTGGTTATCTAGCTAGACAACAAAATCAGATTGAGCAAATTGCCCGTCAAGCCAATCGCCAGTTACCTGCTGATTTAGATTACACAACAATTGATACCCTGTCTAAAGAAGCGCGAGAAAAGTTAAGTAAAGTAAAACCACTTACCATCGGTCAAGCAGCACGTATAGGTGGCGTAAACCCGGCAGATATTAATGCTTTATTAATATTTCTGGAATTACGTAAAACCAAGAGCCAGTCAGAGTTTTCGGCTTTGGCTTCAAAAAAACTTCATGAAGCTTGAGTATAGTAGTAGGGAAGAGATGGGTATGATAGATGACATGAATCCAGAAATAGCATTATCAGCAATCTCTAGATTCTAAGTTGAATTTAATACCACAAACCAATCAACTCGTCTAGTATGGACGGAAGATTGAAAGTTTCACAAAAAATACTCATTTCCAGGCAGTAGGGGCGGTATTGAGCCGTCCTCGCAACTACCACCCACAAGCCTTATGTTAAAAGAAGCCAGCACTCATATCATTATTCCAGAACCATCAGATGAATTGATTACCAACGAGCCTTGGACTTTTGAAGTCTACGCTGATGGCTTGATGGATGAAATCTTTGCCGATATCGATAATGTTCTGGATGCTACCGGGGATTACCACCACCAAACTGTGAATGTAGAGTATGTGCCTCTGCAAACAGTGAAAATGCCGCAGATTGTCTTGCCAGATGAACTACATCAATCGGTGGAAGGAGTTTCCCAAATCAGGGAAAAGACTGTCAACCCAGTAGTAGTTGATACCCCTGCGAAAAAAGCAGTTATTCGCAAGGTGAAAAAAGGCAAGAGTCCTTTTAGTGGATTAATTATTTTTGGAGCAACGATTATCGGTGTAGCGATCGCGGGCATAATTTACTTATTCAACTCCAGAGTGCTAACTTTCGCCACCTCTAAGCCCATAACATCCGCATATATCCAGGAACCGCAGCCGCAGTTACCGAAAAAAGTTGATGTTCAAGCTGAGTTGGTTGATTATATGCTAGGGGCGCTGTCAATTATTGAACAGCAACAAAGCAAAAATAATCAAAGCTACGCTACTCCGGGAAATACCACCTTGAATGAAATTCCCAAAACAGCAGCTTTACCTGTAGTTAGCGAGCAAAAAAACCTGATTTTACCCACACCTCTAGCCGTAAATAATCCACCACCAGCCCCAAGAATCACGAAGAACATTGTTGAGCGCATATACATTCCTGTGTATCAAGCACCAGCCCCGATGCGCAATGTACCGTCTCTACTACCGCAAATTCCCAAAACTAAATCGCCTGTAGCGACTGTATCAAAAATTTCCCGTCCTAGCGCGGTTAAAAATGTTTTAACTGCCGTGCGCAAACCCGCTAAACCTGTCAGCGTTAATATGTTTGCTGCGGCTGTACGCACAGATTTGAAGCCTGTAAATGTACGTACTGCACCAGTGCTAGTTGGGCAATCATCCAATCTGCTACCCACGTTACCAGTTGTCCCATTCCGGGCTGCACCAGCACAGATGTCTACAATGACAACATCTACAGAAGCGGTATCTACTCCATCGCTGCAACAGGCTGTGTCAGTTGTGCCACAACCTACTCATATCTTAGAAGGAATATTAGAGTTAGGAAGCAAATCTGCTGCTTTGTTTAAAGTTGATGGGACTACACAACGCTTTGCAATTGGTGAAAACATCGGTTCTAGCGGCTGGACACTAGTAGATGTGAGTAATGGGGAAGCGATCGTTCGTCGGAATGGCGAAGTCCGCTCAATTTATACAGGACAGAGACTGTAAAACAATTTACAACTTTATAATTGACCCAAATGGATATTTACCATAGGTAGGGCTGATATCAATTCGTTATTCGTAGATTACGAACATCGGACATAATCTAGTGCCGAATTTTAGTAACTTGATATTATGCCTTACCTACTTAATCTGATGATGTCTAGACTGAACCACTAATTCCAAATAAAAATATGTGGATAATTGGCTGGTGACATTCACTAGTATTAACTAGTTATTTTTGCAGAAATTATTTGCTGCTCGATTAATTTAATAAATAATACAGTATTTTCCCTTATCTGCTATCAGGGGTGTGACACCTCATTACCTTCTAAATTCAGTAATTAAACATAATTGCTGCTATGAGTTAGCTCAATACTTCTGCGTATATCTGCGGTAATTGGGCATGGGGCATTGGGCATTGGGCATTGGTTATTTTATTTTTAAATAATGTTTGTGCCACATCAATATATTTTAGAGGGCATGGCAGTGCCATCTACGGTTTGTCATGGGTGGGAGCGACGATCGTGAGGCTTCGCGTCAATTTATCATAGGTAATTAAGATTTTTGTAGGGGCGGGGTTTCCCCGCCCTTGTATGGTTTGATTACACAACTTTACAGTGTCCAGCAAACACAAAATGTGTATCTCGGTTTCCTTTGGTTTTGTCAGGCCACTTCACCCAATAATGCTGTTCTTCAAAACGAGCGTCTAAGACTGGGTATTTTCCAGGAGCAATCTCAATTAAACTCTCTTTAGGTAAATCTGAGGATTGATCGGTAGAGGGTTTTAATACAGTTGCTGTTGTAATTTCCACAAGATGCTCTTTATTATCTTTATCATCTTTATCAGATTTATCAGCTTTAGCTGTTTCTTCCCCTGAATCACCAATTAATCCATCTTTGATGGCTTCAGCCATTTTTTCGGCATCAAAAATATCCATATCTGTTTGGGAATCACAAAAGCAGCATTCAACTAAAATAGCTGGCATTTGTGTATTTCTTAAGACGAATAAAGGTGTATTTTTGACGCCACGATTAGCAAATCCTAATTTGACAATCTCTTTGAGAACTGATTGCGCTATTCCTTTGGAGGCGTTACTCATGGCGAAAACTTCTGAGCCATGAACTTTACCATTGAATGCATTAAAGTGAATAGAAACGTAAATATTCACATTATTGGCATTCGCTTTATTGGTTCTTTGCGCTAGAGAGTTGGTGACGTTACTAGCTGTTTTTGGGGTGCAATCAATTACTGTATGACCGGCTGCTTTTAATTTTTGCATGAGCAGCGTACCGACGGCTTTAGTTAAATCATCTTCTTTTTTAATACCTAATGCGCCTGTATCTGGTGGGCAATTATGTCCCATATCAATAGCAAATTTCATATTTATCTCCTGTGTATTAGCTGAAAAATATAAGTTGTCTGTATCAGCAATTACCTATGGTAGTCTAAGAGCGATCGCCTGATTGGTCAGAATAAATCGGTAATTACTGTATCCTTAGGTAAAGATAACCGTAATTTGCGGTTAAATTAGTCAAACACAGCCAAACTTCAAGTAATAGAGCAGCTTGATTAGCAATTAAGGCTGAATATCTCGCCTATATCTTATCTGCTTCTCTGTAACTCTACTCTCTGATTGTGAGAATGTGCTGGCTTAAGAGTGTAAAAGCTTACAACCAATGTTTGGGATAAGACCTCTCTTGTGCCAGGTTATTGAAGACTACAGCACAAAGTAACAGAATTACGGAACCTTCTAATGCTGGTGTGAGCAAAAATTGCCATTGCGCTTTTGTCATCATCACGACTAATGCAATTGCGCCTGAAGGTGGGTGTAATGTGTGGGTAAACTGCATGATTCCAATAGCTGTGGCTACAGCCATTCCCATTGTCCAAGGTTCGGAACCGAAAAGATGTAAGATAGTGAGGCTAACTAAAGCTCCTATAAGGTTACCGCCAATCACATTCCGGGGTTGAGCTAAGGGACTGTCAGGTACAGCAAAGATTAAAACGCTGGTTGCGCCAAAGGGAGCCATGAGCAGAGGTGAGCCAGTTTTCGCGGAGATGTAACCTGTGGCGGCTATGCCAATAAAACTACCCAGCCAAGACCAGAAAATATGTTTATGATGGGGTCTATCTAATGGGACTGTTCGCTTGGTTCCGCAGAGCTTAACACAATAATTTTTACATCTGGATGAAATGCTTTTGTAATTGAATCTGGGTAGATAGGTGTAATTAATTCGCTCTTTCGGTAACATAGCTTGTTTTCAGCCTCATTAATAACCACATCAAAAAAACAGCAAACTCAAAAAGTTGGCTGCACAATACTGCCTTTGCCAATATTGAAATTTAGAGGATGTCTCTTGAAGTATAAAATATCGCCCTAGATCCCCCCTACCCCCCTTAAAAAAGGAGGGAATTTCTTAAAGTCCCCCTTATTACAGGAGTTTTCACCTATTTGAACCACATCTATCGTAGGGGCACGGCATCCACAATCTTCTCATATATACAATAATTTTACTGGTGCCGTGCCCCTACAGTGTGGTCTATTTACAGGAAGATGCTGTAAGGGGGATTTAGGGGGATCTACAGGTCTAAATACAGCACTAAAAAGTTTTCATACATCCTCTTAAGAATCAACAAAGGAAATCGCTCAAAGTTCTTTGTTTCAGCAATATCTCAAGCTTGTATAATTGCTGATTTTAAGGTGCAAAAATTTAGCCTAAATTGCTATTTTGCAAACAAGGCTTTTACTGCATAAATCAGCATTTTTAAGGCAAGATATACTCTCACCCAATGAATACCAACTTAAGAACTTTGTTTAATTATTATTGAATGTCATGATTCCTTAATATTTTAAACTTAATTTTACTTTAAATTACTGAGAGTAAAGTTTCAAAATATATAAACAAATCATAAAATCTATAAAAAATGCTTATCAATTAAGTGTGGTAGTAGATGCTTATATGCATATAGCAATCCTATTTGATATGCAAATAAAAGGGACAAGGAAGATATGTGTTTGTCAATCATTTAGGACTGCTATATACAGGCTAGTGCTGCATGGCGTAAATAACCATACCATTTTATAAATTCATTTTGATAATCTAGAGTAGTGCGAGCATCTTGCTCGCGTTTGTCAGCGAGCAAGATGCTCGCACTACAATGGTATGCTCATTTCCGCCGACCTGTACTAGAAATTGCAAATCCCTCAAAATGCCCATGCTTTGAGGGATTTTGGGTATTGGGTTTTTTGACTGCTAGGTTAAATTACTTGCTTTCTTAACTACTTCCTTTAACTCTTCAAAGGAGATACTACCGTTTTTATCTCCATGCATAGCTAGCAATTCCTGGGGGCTACTGACACCAGTTTCAGCCGAGATGACTGCACTTAAACCAGGGCTTAAAAAAAGCTCATTAATGGAGATTTTGCCATCTTGATCAATATCTAAGGTATTAAAAAGGGATTGAAGCTCTTGCTCGGTTGCCATAAGTTTCTATCTAATATTAATTTTTCAATTTAATATGTCTTAATTAAATAAACTAATATCTTTAGACGTAAAAACAGGTATCGCTGGGGCTTAGATCGGATTTACAATTATTTGAGAGTCAAAAGCCTGCTAATGCGGGCTTTTGCTAAAGCATTTTTTCTAAGAATTGCTTGGCGCGATCGCACTGGGGATTGTGGAAGAATTGGCTAGGGGTGGTATCTTCTGCTAAAATCCCACGATCGAGAAACATAATCCGGCTAGCGACTTCTCTAGCGAATCCCATTTCATGGGTGACAATCGCCATTGTAATTCCGGTGTGGGCTAAGTCTTGCATGACTTCCAGCACATCTTTAACCATTTCTGGATCTAAGGCTGAGGTAGGTTCGTCAAATAAAATCATCTCTGGTTCCATCGCCAAAGCACGAGCGATCGCTACTCTTTGTTTCTGTCCCCCTGATAATTTAGATGGGTAAACATCTGCTTTTTCGGCTAAACCTACTTTTGTTAATAATTCTAGTCCTTTAGTTTTGGCTAACTCTTTATCTACTCCCTTGACTTTTATCGGCGCATAGGTGACATTTTGCATCACTGTCATGTGGGGAAATAAGTTAAAGTGTTGAAATACCATGACTAATTGTTGGCGAACTTGACCAATATTTATTTTAGGATTTGTAATTTCTTTGTCGTGAAAATAAATTCTACCTTTTGTCGGGTGTTCTAACAAATTCATGCACCGGAGAAAGGTAGATTTACCAGAACCAGAAGGGCCGAGAATTGCGACAACTTCACCTTGATTAATCTCTGTAGAAATATCTTTGAGGACATCAAGTTTGCCAAAGGATTTGCACAAGAATTCTGTACGAATTAGGACGTTACTCACTTTGTCTCAATCTCCTTTCTAAAACCGATGCACTCCAAGTTAGACCCATAACTAAAACATAGTAGATTAACCCAGCAAATAGCAGTGGTTCAAAATAAATATATTTATTTGCGCCGACAATTTGGGCGCTGCGTAATATTTCCACTACACCAATTGTTGAAACTAAAGCCGAATCTTTCAATAGTCCAATAGTTTCATTTACTAAGGCGGGAAGAATATTTTTCAAGGCTTGGGGGAGAATAATATCCCACATCATCAATCGGTAAGGAACGCCCATCGACATCGCCGCTTCAGTTTGTCCTTTATCTACAGCTTGGATTCCCCCGCGAATGGTTTCCGACATATAAGCGCCGGAGTTGAGTGTAAAAGTTAACACCCCAGCTTGTAATGCTGAGATATCATAGCCTGTAAGCTGAGGTGTGGCGTAGTAAACCAAAGCTAATTGTAATAATAAAGGTGTACCGCGAAATACTGAGGTGTAAGCATTAGCTAGCCAAGTTAGGGGTTTGACTCCGGTAATTTTGCATAACGAGAGAACTGTACCCCAAATTAACCCCAGAAATACGGAGAACAATGTAAATAATAAAGTTAAGGGTATACCTTTGAGGATAAAGGGAATTTCCGGGAGAATGCGGGTAAAGTCGAGATTTAACCCAGTTTTAGCAGGTGAGGATAAAGTGGGGGCTGAGGTACTTTGGGTAAACCACTTGGTAACTAATTTTTCGAGTTCGCCATTGTCTTTCATTTGTTGCAAACCTTGATTAAAAGGTTTTACCAACGCCGAACCCTTAGGAAATGCGATCGCGGAACCACTAGCTTCTTCAGAAGAAATGACGTTAAACTCTAATTCTGGGTTAGCTTGAGCAAATCCCCTAGCCACAGTATCCTCAATAATGGCTGCATCAATTCGCCCTGATTTAATTTCTTGAACAATTTCCGGGACTTTATTTAATTGTTTTAGTTGAATTCCTGTAACTTTTTCGGCAATTTTTTTAGCATTTTGTTCTTGAATAGTTCCCAATTGAATACCGACTTTTTTACCAGCTAAATCTTGCGGCTGTTTGAGATTGCTATTTTTAGGAGCGACAATGGTATCTTTAGCTTCGTAATAAATCAGAGAAAAATCGACATTTTTCTTGCGTTCTGGAGTTGGAGTCATCCCCGCCATGACAAAATCGGCGCGATTGGCTTGGAGTGCAGGAATTAAGCCATTAAAATCCGATTCCATGATTTTGAGTTTAAACCCCAGCTTTTGCGCCAAATTTTTGGCAATATCTACATCAAAACCAACAATTTGCCTTTCACCGCCTTGGGTATCATAAAATTCATAAGGCGGATAATCGGGGGAAGTCACCATCGTTAGGGTATCTTTACCTAAAGGTGAAGCCGCTTTGAGAGTATGACTTTGACCTGCGATGATGGTGATAAATAGTATGGCTGCAAACAGCATCGTTAACAGCCGGAATTTTCTTCTTTGCATCAGAATTACTCCGGTAAACCTCTACATCAAACAATTTAGATGTTACTCATCGAAGAAGGGAATAGGGAACGGGGAACGGGGAACGGCTCCTTGTTCCCTATTTCCGTCAGGGGAGTTAGAGACTCCTGCTTCTTTTCGCAGCAAGTTTCAAGTGGGGATTTATACCCCACTTGAAACACTCTGTTCCCTATTCCCTGTTCCCTGTTCCCTTTTAAAAACATCGAACTAGATTTACTCAAGGTGTCCTAGACTCATAAATATTATTGAGTGCGGAATACACTGAAATGAGAACTCAATATCAGCTTTTGAGTGCGGAATACACTGAAATGAGAACTCAAACCCCAGTTTGAGAACTAAATATTAACTTTTGAGTGCGGAATACACCGAAATGAGAACTCAAACCCCAGTTTGAGAACTAAATATCAGCTTTTGAGTGCGGAATACACTGAAATGAGAACTCAAACTCCAGTTTGAGAACTAAATTTGCAGTTTGAGAACTCAAACCCCAGTTTGAGAACTAAATTCTGCTAATGAGTAAACAAATCGCTTGATGAGAAAGCAAACCGTAGTTTGAGAATACTGACAGGTTAGGGAACTCTAAAAAATAAATTATGCCAAATTGTAGGGGCGGGGTTACCTATTGGTGTCAACTTAAGTTCTCTGGCTTACCCAACAAATCGCCCACAGGCTGTAAGCCTGGGGCTAACGCTACAAAGCCCACCTGTGTGGGCTAAGAAAATTCAGCCCACGCAGGTGGGCTTTGTTCAATTAGCCGCACCCTTCGAGGGTGACGGCGGTTTATTGGGTAAGCGAGGGGTTGAGAATGATGGCAATGCCCACCCTACAAATACTTTTTTTTAGAAGTGAAACCCAACAAACCCCGGAAAATGTTGGGTTTCGTTCCTCAACCCAACCTACACAGTTTCTACTATTTGCTATATGGAATCATTAAATATTCGCACAAAAGTTATTGCAGAAATAAATCTAGTTCCCGAAGATAAATTAGAAGAATTATATAATTTTATTCATGATTTTCGGCTAGGTCTAGAAGTATCTAAAGAGTTCATATCAATCAATATTTTCATGCACTTTTTAGGGGAACTTCAATTTCTTCAGACCGCCAAGCAGCATATGCAAGTGCTTCATATATATCTGCTTCTTCTAAGTAGGGATATGCTGCGAGGATATCACTGGGGGTATGTCCTGAAGCCATTAAACCAACGATCGCACCAACGGTGACACGCATTCCTCGAATACAAGGTTTACCACCCATGACTTCTGGGTTGCGGGTAATTCTGGTGAGGTTTTGCATAACTATGACAGCAGATTACAACTTGGGGAGGTACAGATAATTATAAGGGCACAACAATGTTGTGCCCCTATGTGTTTAATTGATGAATTGTGCAGATTTAATTACGATGCAGAACTCTTAGATTTAGCTTCCAAATTTTCTAAGCGGCTGCGCAATTCTTGATTTTGCTGCTTGACTTGATCGAGTTCTTCACGCAAATTCCGCAGCGCATTTTCTGTACCAATATTACCTTGGACTCGCGTAATCTCTTCATCAGCATAACGCCGCACCCGCCCATCTGGGGTTTGATCGGCAAGCGATCGCAATATCCCAATGGCTTTAGGTGTCTCCATTTGTCCTAAGGCGATAACTACTGCTACTTGGGTTAAGAAGAAGCTTTCTTTGGCTAGTTCGCCTAATCTTTCTAAAATCCGTTCTAAATTGACAGGATTTTGCCCGACAGAGATTTTCCCTAAGGCGCGGATGGTGGCGAGGCGTAAGGCTTGGGGAACGCCGGGTTTGGTGTATTCTAAGAGCAGGTTTAAGGCTGCTTCTGAGGTTTTGAGTTCAGCTAAACCGGCGATCGCGCCACTGCGAACTACTTCATTCCAGCCTTGTCTTTCTTCTAAAACCGATTTCAGCAGTTTCAGGACTTTTTCTTCTCTGGGTTTTTCGTCTAGATTAGCAGATGCGATCGCGCCTATCGCCCGACAAGCTGCTGATTCTACATAGTAACTGCGATCGCCATCTTGAACTAAGCCTTTGATAGCCTTATAGCTTTCCGCAGTTTTAGTTTTCGCTAGCGCATCCACAACCGCGCGGCGTACATAAGGACTTTTATCTTCTAAACCAACGACTAACCCATCAAAGGCTTGATCCAATTTAATTTCGGCTAGTTGTTTGGCGACTTCAACGCGCACACCCCAAAATCCGTCATTTTTTAACGCCGCAGATAAAGCTTTTGTGGCTTCTAAACCGCCTTTCTTGGCTAAGGCTTCAGCCGCATAAATCCGCGAAAGTGGATCGGGATCGAATTCTAACTGCGCTTTTAATTCGGGAATTGGGTATTCCAAAGTCACAGTTTTTAGGTAATTATTTCCCACATCAAAGCTAATAAATTGGGGTTTAGTTTCGAGGGGGAAATAAAAACTTTGTTCCCGTTCGTTTACCCTCACTGTAAAGGTTTTGATTTGGGGAGATGTACCCGCTTCGCTATAACCAAAGCCAATAGGAATTTTTAAGTCAAATAACTCTTTACTTTGATTATTTTTAGCTTGAGTTTGGGTAACTGTTACCTTAGCTAAATCTGCATCGCCATCCCAAGAGTAAGCAACTTTAAAATCAGGATGACCGCCACGATAAACATATTGGTCAAAGAGGAAGGCTAAATTTCTGCCTGTGGCTTTTTCAATTGCTCTTAATAAGTCTACTGTTTCGACAGTTTTATGAGCATTATCTTGGACAAAGGTGTGAATCGCAGGCCAAAACAATTCCTCTCCTAATTCCGCCCGAATCATGTGATAAACACAAGAACCTTTTTCATAAATATGGCGGTCATAAAGTTCAATTGCTTCGCGGTAAACGTGGGTTACCATCGGGCGGCGATAACGTCCCCTATCTTCACTAATGTAACTCCGCGCTTCTAATAAGCGATAATATGCTGCTTCTTGGCTACCGTATTCTTTTTCTGTCCACATCACCTCAGAATAAGAAGCCATTCCTTCTTTAATCCAAGCATGTGACCAATGTTTAATTACTAGTAAATCGCCAAACCATTGGTGTGCTAATTCGTGAACTACTAAGCTTTCGGTGTTGCGATTATCTAATGCAGCGCGTTCATCTATTAAACAGCGATCGGTTAATAATGTGGTAGAAGTATTTTCCATCCCGCCGAAAATAAAATCATCAACGCAAACCTGCGCGTATTTGGGAAAAGCATATTTATAACCATACTTTTCACTTAAAAATTCGATCATGCGGGGAGTTTTGCCCATGCTGCGTTTCGCATCTGCTTCTCTACCCTTTTCTACATAATAAGTCACGGGTTTTCCTTGCCATTCATCGCGAATTTCGGCAAAGTCACCAATGGCTAATGTCATTAAATAGGTAGGATGAATTTCTTGCTGCGACCAATGGTAAATTTTATATTTATCATCATCCTTGGTTTCGATGAGTTCGCCGTTAGAAATCGCGATTAAATGTTTAGGAACGCGGACGCGAATTTCTGAGGTTGAAAGTTGTCCGGGATAGTCGAAGCAGGGAAACCAAAAGCGAGAATCTTCGTCTTCTCCTTGTGTCCAGACTTGGGTAGGCTTGTTGGGGTAGTGTTTGTCTGGTTGAATAAAGTAGATACCGCGCTGGGGTTTTTCGACTGCATAGGCGATCGCAATTAATAAGCGCTTACCCACCTCAGTTGGAGTAGCCAGTTTGATTACTAGCTTTTCGCCATCATAGTCAAACTTTTGCTCTACCTCATCCACCTGCACAGATTGAATATTCAAGTTGACAGCATCCAAAGTCAGACTATCAATTCCATTGCGGATTGGCGACAAGCGAATGCTGCAACTGCCAGAATAACTTTGGTTAGGAATATCCAAACTTAGATCTAAAAAAATATGCTCTACTTGTCCAGGGCGATCGGGGTTGTAATGGGGTTTTGCGCCTGGTAACTCAAATGATCTGTGACCGTTATTTTCTGTATCGAAATAAAAATTGGACATTGATGGCTACTAACCTTAATCTTGATAAGTCTGTTGGATGTGGTGAAAAATAGCGAGATTGGGTAGCTTTCCCAAATCAACTCAGCAATGTGGAAGGATTATCCTTTGGGGTTTGAGCATCGGGACTTACAAAAAATAAATTACCCAAATTCTGTAGTGCGAGCATCTTGCTCGCTTTTGAAAACCAGCGAGCGAGACGCTCGCACTACAAATTGATGGGGTATTTAAAAAATAGGATGTTCCATCGGCATCGATTAAAAGCGGCGAAAAACTTCATCTCCTTGTGGGTAGTTCTCGTCCCACCGCTTTAAACATCGGATATGCAGCATTGGTCATTTCTTCCCAATGCCCCCTCGCCCTATGCCCTATTCCCATCTCTCTCCCACATTTGCTTGCCCTGATGTAAGCTGATAACCTGCACTTTGTTGACATCAGCACAAGAGTCTCTTCTTGCTTAATGCCATTTAAGTACAAATGCTCCCAAGTATTTTTATAGCTTAGGACAGTTTGCTAAATACTAGCAGTAGATTTTTTAAGTGCAACAATATACTATTTACGGATTTGTTTCTCATTCTGTTGTAGTAATTCTAGGAATGGTTTAAAACTATTGGTGTATAGCAATACTAACTTCGTCAGTGAATACCGCCAAGCTAGTAAAACTTATAAATACTTCCAAAAACTCTACAATGACGTTTTTACAAGCCTTCAGCACAATTGAAGCAAGAGAGGATAATTACAATGCCTGCAAGTAAATCAAAGATTTTAATTCCTGTTATCAGTGCGGCTGTAGTCGTCACAGGAGGTATAGCTGCCTATATGTTTCTTAAAGGCGGCCCTGCTGGCGATGGTGCGGGCGCTCTCGGCAGTGCTAAAGTAGTACCTTCTTCCGCGATCATGGCTACTTACATTACCACCGATCCTCAAGCTTGGGCGAAGTTGCAAGAGTTTGGTACTCCCGAAGCTCAACAGCTACTTAATAAAGGTTTAGAGTCTTTAAATAAAGATGTATTTAAAGATAGTAATATTTCTTATGAAAAAGACATAAAACCTTGGGTTGGTGGTGTGATGGTAGCAATGTTACCGCCAAATCCAGTTAAACCAGCACAATTTAACCCGCCAACAGGGGCACCGACTCAACCCAGCAAGTTACAATCAGAACCGAAAATGCTGTTTGTCGTCGGCATTAAAGATAAAATTGCTGCTTTAAATTTTGGTAACAAATTAAAAGCACAAAAAGGAGTGAAAATCCAAGAAACTGATTACAAAGGAGAAAAGATTACAGAAACCTTTGAATCAGAAAATAGTAAACCTACATATAGTGTAGTTTTAAATAATAGCCAAATAGTATTAGCGCCAGAAAAACAAACTATAGAACAGGCTATAGACACCTATAAAGGTCAAGCTTCTTTTGCGAGTAAAGAAGGTGCCAATAGCATCCTCAGCAAAGGAGTAGATGTTAAAAATACCCTAGCCCAAATTTATATCCCCGACTATGTGGGCATGGTAAAACAGTTAGCGGCGGCGAATCCCCAAGGAACCCAATTACCACCCCAAACCCTGAAGCAATTAGAGCAGGTAAAATCGATGGTGGCGGGTGTGGGTGTAGATGATGCAGGTTTACGGCTAAAAGCGATCGCTAATTTAGATCCGCAACTCAACAAATTCCAGTATCAAAATACCCCAGCTAAAATAGTCGGACAATTTCCCGCCGATACCTTAGCTTTAATTAGCGGACAAGGTATCAGCCGCACTTGGACAACCGTACTCGAACAGTCAAAAGATTATCCCGAATTTAACCAAGCAGTCGCCCAAGTTCGCCAACAATTCAAATCAACCGTTGATTTAGATTTAGATAAAGAAGTTCTCGGCTGGATGGATGGAGAATTTGCGGTAGGTGCGATTCCCTCAAATCAAGGAATCTTAGCCAGCGTAGGTTTTGGCGGCGCATTATTATTTGACACAAGCGATCGCAAAACAGCAGAAAGCACCCTCAGCAAACTTGACGAACTGATCAAAAAGCAAACCCTAACAGTAGCGCAAAAAGATATCGGCGGTAAAAAAGTCACCGAATGGCAAACCCCCCAAGGTGCTTTACTAGCACATGGATGGTTAGATCAAGATACAGTATTTATCGCCCTTGGTAGTCCCATTGCCGATGCGATCGCTGGTAACAAAACTCAAACCCTAGAAAATAGCGACACCTTCAAATCCGTCACAGCTTCCTTACAAAAACCCAATGGTGGATACTTCTACTTAGATATGGACAAAACCATGACCATATTTAACCGTTTTGCAGCATTTCAACCAGTACCACCAGAAGCCAACGCAATTTTAAATTCCATTCGCGGTTTAGGTGTAACTGCTACCAGCCCTGATAAATCTGTCAGCCAAGTAGAAATGTTATTAGCACTCAAACCAAAAACCACAAAATAGAAAATCGCGAATAGCAACTCGTAGGGGCGGGGTTACCCCACCTCTCAAATTTGGCATAATATCTAGCTCCCATGCTCTGCGTGGGAGCTTTGATTTATGAGGCTCTGCCTCAATTTATCACAAGACGAGGCAGTAGCCCACGAATCCGCATTTCCAGGCAGAGGCGGGAAACGAGATATTACTATATAGATTGGCAAAGAGCGATCGCGCCACCATCACAGCGTTAAAATAAACCCATAAATCGCAACCCCATCACCATGTCCCTCGCCAAAGAATTAGACACCGTTCAAGACAGCCAAGAAGATGTTATTCTTCCTCCAGGTGACTTATACAGTGATGAACCTCCCTTGGAAACTGAACTGCATCTACGGCAAATAATTCTACTTTTCAAATGTCTGGAATGGCTATGGCGAGACAGAACAGATTTCTACGCCGCAGGAAATCTAACTATTTATTACAGCTTAAATAAAATCAAAACAGAGAGCTTTCGAGGCCCAGATTTCTTTGTTGTCCTAGACACCGAACGGAAAACCCGTAAAAGTTGGGTAGTATGGGAAGAAGACGGTAAATATCCTAACTTTATTCTCGAAATTCTTTCCGAATCAACAGCAAATACCGACAAAGATTTAAAGAAAAAGATTTATCAAAATACCTTTCGCACCCCTGATTATTTTTGGTTTGACCCTTACACCTTAGAATTTGCTGGGTTTCATTTAGTTGATGGTCAATATCAACCCCTAGAACCAAATCCTCAAGGACATTTGTGGAGTCAACAGCTAGGGTTATATTTAGGCATTCATCAGGGACTATTACGATTTTTCACCACAGCCGGCAAGCTAGTACCAACCCCAGAAGAAACCGCAGAAAAATTAGCCGCTAAATTGCGAGAATTAAATATAGATCCAGACACAATCTAATACTCATTTGAAAAAAGAATATCACAAGCAGCAGGGGAGCAGAGAGCAAGGGGTAAGACAAGTCTTTTTTGCTGAAAATGCGCCAGCTTTATCATTTACACATATTGAAGACTAATTTTTATAATTTTAGTAAACAAAAAAGGCGATCGCCTTCTCATTTATTTAAATCAAGTACTCATTTTCCTGTTTTAAGTAAGCAAAAAGCTATTTCACCTACTCATTAAGCCTTAACGAGTTCTCCTAAAGGTGTTTTCCGCAAGTAAAATACCATTTCACCTACTCAAAAAGCCATATTGTTTACTCATTTCAGTAAATCGCGCACACATTTTAGTGTTTTCCGCAAGTCAAAAGCCATATTGCTTACCCATTTCGGTAAATCGCGCACACATTTTAGTGTTTTCCGCAAGTAAAAAAGTATATTGCTGGCTCAAAAAATTATCCCACGACTTACGCGATAACTCTCCCAAACTCTCTTTACTTCGTGTTCTTTGCGTACTTCGCGGTTCGTTTTTTCATGATTTTGCGTAAGTCCTATATCCCTTGAAAAGAGCGAAGACTATAATTGTCTGATTCCTCCTCTGCTTATCCAAGGGATTGATTATTTCTTATTTGCAAGTCCCTAAATGAAGATTCGCAGCAGATATTTAGATAATTGCAACTGCTGCTAGACTAGCAACCAGCAACTATGTCATAAGTTAAAAAGTAAATAGACCACGCTGTATGGGCACGGCACCGACAATCTTTTGGTACATACAATAATTTTACTGGTGCCGTGCCCCTACGACAGATGTGGTTTAAATAGGTGAAAACTGCTGTAATTCTATGACTGCTGCTGTAAATAACCCTCCTGGTTTAGCTTCCCGCTTGGTAAATGGCGTACTCGCAATTAAGCCTTTAGCCAACCTAGCCAAGCACCGCGCCAGACAAATGATGATTAAACGTGCCGAGAAAATGGGCGTACCTTGGACGCAGGAAGTAGCACAACTCCACGCCCGTGATTGGACAAATGAACTAGCTAAAGTCGAAAATCCCCAGCTTTCCTACCCAGACTACTACCTCACCTCATTTCATGCCTATGAAACCGGTAATATGAGTTGGCAAGCTGCATTTGAAGTAGAACCTGCGGCTTATGCTGTTCACGCGAAAATCTGGCAAGGTGCTGAGGCGCAAGGTGATGTTAAATTGCGCCAAAATTACCACAATATCTTGAAAAATCAAATCCCAAACCCACCACAAGACATCTTAGATATCGGGTGCAGTGTGGGAATGAGTACCTTTGCGCTCCAAGAACTTTACCCCCAAGCCAAACTCACCGGTTTAGATTTATCGCCCTACTTCTTAGCTGTAGCCGAATATCGATCGCAACAACGTCATTCAAATATAAACTGGGTTCATGCACCAGCCGAAACCACAGGATTACCAGATGCTTCCTTTGATTTAGTTTCCATTTTTCTGGTTTGTCACGAATTACCCCAGTCCCCCACCAAGCAAATTTTTGCTGAAGCACGGCGTTTACTGCGTCCCGGTGGACACATAGGAATTATGGACATGAATCCTCAATCAGAAGCGTTCGTGAAAATGCCACCTTATATTTTGACGCTGCTTAAAAGTACTGAACCTTATTTAGATGAATACTTCAACTTAGATATTGCCCAAGCCTTAGTGGAAGCTGGTTTCCAAACTCCCACAATTACCACTAACAGTCCCCGTCATCGGACAGTCATTGCTCAAGTAAGTGGTTGAGTTTTTGGTACTGCTGTCGTCGGCAGTCATTCCACCACTAATACTGCTTTTTTACTATCGCTACCGTATTTTTACTGCCCCACCATTCATCAGGTTACTGTTGTTATTTTTCTGTGGGGCAATATCTGGGATTATCGCTCTCAATTTACAAATAGGTTTTGAATATGTCGCCAATTGGGTTGTGAATTGGCGACGAATCAGCTATTCACTTCCGGGTATTGCTTTACGGCAAATTGTGGAAATTGGGCCGATTGAAGAAGGTTGTAAGTTTTTAGCGGTAATCATCCCTACTTACTATTTCCAACGTCGGTATAAATTACGCCCAAGCACTATTTTCCTCTTTACCATAGTTGTAGCTTTGGGATTCACCGCCCAAGAAAACTGGATTTACCTGTACTACAACACAGCATCAATTCTCGATCGCAGTATTGGTACACCAGTTCATGCGCTGTTCTCTGCACCTTGGGGTTACGCCTTAGCCATGAGGTTGAATCATCGCAGAAATAGCCTGTTAACAGCTTGGCTAAATTCTGTGTTTTGTCACGCCCTAGTCAATGTTTTATCTAGTACGTGGCGTTATTTACCTCCTGTACAATTCCTCAGCTATGGCTTTTTTCCCTTTCTGTTGTGGATGTTTTGGCGCATGGAACAATTACTGCGAAGACTTGCAGGTAAACCGCCAATTCAACTTATATCCGCCCATACACCCCATATTCGTTACTGGCAGATGGGTTTAGCGGGATTTGCGCTAATTTTAGGGGGAAATGCCATTTTTGGGCTGTTTCTTTTAGGGAGAAAACTCAGCCCTCTAAATTGGCAGGATTTTCTCGATCCGATAGTCCTGTGGTATACAGTAACCAGGTTATTCATCAATTTAAACTTTGCCGCGATCGCCTGGTTGATTTATCGTTATTTACGCCGACAAGCCCGACGACGATATTTTTAACAATTCAAAATTCAAAAATAAATTAGCACATCAAACTAATACCAATCTGACAAAATAATGCGACAGATTGTAGGGGCATGGCATTGCCATGACCTCTAGAATATCTATATGTTTCGCTTTCAAATCAGTCAACAGTCAACAGTCAACAATCAACAATCATTTATTGCTATTATCTATTTCACAGCAGCTTTTGCTTCATAATGTAATCTTCTAGCAATGCGGAAGAGTTCTTGCCCCGTGTGCAAATAATGCTCATCGTAATTTAAAGGAAAATAAGCTAACTCTTCCAAACCATCAGCTACTTGATTCAAACTGTAATAAAGATGCGCTGCTGTCCTTGCTAAACTTGGCGGATTCGGTAGAGAACGAAAAGCTAATTGCGCTTGCTTCAGGTCATCTTTACAACCTGTTAAGTAATCTTGAAATTCTTCTAACAACTCATCATCAAAAGGATCTGCGGCTAGTTCATCAATTTGTTCTTCTAAAGAATTGAGAATGTCAGAAAGTATATCGTTAACTGGTTGATAAACTAAACGCAGCCATTCTTCAATTAGTTCATCAACATCTTTACCGGCGTGTTTTGTCGCGTGGTAATGTCTTTGTGCCGATGCTGTACGCTGTTGGCGGCTATTTAATTTTTGCAGACTATCTTTAAGCTGTTGGTCGTAATTTAAGCGAGTTTCCGCATCGCTTAAAACTTCATAAGCCGCATTAATCCGGATAATTTGCTCTTTATCTGCTGTTTCCTGATTACTGTCAGGATGAAATAATTTCACCAGGCGGCGATAAGCTTGCTTAATCTCCGCCTGGCTAGCATTGGGACTAACTTTAAGAATTTCGTAGTGATTAGAATCGACCATTAATCCAAATTGATAGCTAGCTGATGCTAGCGGCTATTCTGTCCTCCAAATCTTGAAATAATGGCGTAGTTAAATACCTTTCTCCAAAACTTGGCTGAATGACGACAATTAAACGCCCTTCGTTTTCTTGGCGTTGGGCAACTTTGACGGCGGCACATAAGGCGGCACCACTGGAAATCCCAGATAGTAAGCCTTCTTCTCTAGCTAAACGCCGACCATAAGCGATCGCTTCTTCATCGGTGACTGTAATCACTTCATCAATCAATTCTAGCTTCAGCACTTGAGGAATAAAACCTGCACCAATTCCTTGAATTTTATGTGCCCCAGGTCTACCCCCAGATAATACTGGGCTATTACTTGGTTCAACTGCGATCGCCTGAAAACTCGGCTTACGGGCTTTGATTACTTCTGCTACACCTGTAATCGTACCACCTGTACCTACCCCCGCCACAATCATATCTACCTGACCATCAGTATCTTCCCAGATTTCCTCGGCGGTAGTTTCTCGATGTACTTTAGCATTCGCCGGATTGCGGAACTGCTGCAACATATAAGCATGGGGCGTTTTATTCACTATTTCCTGCGCCCGACGAATTGCCCCACTCATACCTTCAATTCCTGGTGTCAGTTCCAGTTCCGCCCCATAAGCACGCAACATTGCCCGTCTTTCCCCACTCATAGTTTCGGGCATTGTCAAAATTAACCGATAACCCTTAGCTGCGGCTGCCATTGCTAATGCAATTCCTGTATTGCCAGAAGTAGGTTCCACCAATATAGTTTTTTGCGGAGTAATTAACCCTTCCTGTTCCGCCGCATTAATCATGCTGACCCCAATTCTGTCTTTCACCGATGCAGAAGGGTTGAGACTTTCCAACTTCACCACAATTTGCGCCACACACCCTTCCGCTTGGGGAATCCGGTTTAATTTGACTAAAGGTGTACGACCAACGAGTTCTGTAATGTTACTAACAATTCGCATAATTATTCCTGATTTTGGTTATAAATTCTGACGCATTTAACAAATGACAAAGCGCAAAGTCTGAGCGCCGGCTTCCGGCGAACAGAACTTTGTAAGAATGACAAATGACTATGGACTAAATGTAGTACATAATATCCAACTGCCGCCGCGAATCTCGTTTTTCACAAAGATCCTGCAGCGAATATTTTTGAAACACTGAGTTTGCCGCCTGACAAGCTTCTTGCCAGATTTCTGCGATTACGCCACTATCTACAGTCCTGGGATTAATGTCTATTTGAGTAGTCTGTACATCTAACCCTTCTAAACATTCTAAAATTTCTAAAACCGCGATTTTCTTAGGTTCTCGCGCCAAGAAATAGCCACCTTTAGATCCTCGTTGACTTTTGATGATACCACCGCGTCTCAAGGTTGCTAGCAGCTGTTCCAAATAGCGATCGGGTATATTTTGTTGCGCCGCGATTTGCCGAATTTGCATCGGTTCGCCGCTTTGATAATGACTCGCCATCTCAATTAAGGCTAAGATTGCGTATTCAGACTTACAGGATATTTCCACAGGCAGCAATTAAGAATGAAGGATAAAGCATGAAGGATCAATAATTTTCATACTTCATACATTTCTATTATACTCCGGCTCTTCACTGGGGTTTGTGTAGACTATCGATTTTTTGCAAAAAAGCCCTTGTGAAGTTGAAATTGGTCAATTCGGATGAAAGCAGCAAGGTAATACCAACTTGAAAAAACAATGCGACAGATGGTAGGGGCATGGCATTGCCATGCCCTCTAGAATATCTTGATGTGCCGCAAACATTATTTAAATTGGTATAAACCTCATACCATTTCACAAAAAATATGATGTGAATGTAGGTTGGGTTGAGGAACGAAACCCAACACTCAAAGTCCTGTAATTGTTGGGTTTCACGACCTTCTACCCAAGCTACGCATCTGTCTCATTTTTTCTTGAATTGGTATCACTTATCGTCGAGTTTTAGCTGTGCAAAACCCTCATCACATAAATGTCTAAGAGCATAAAAAAACCCCGCTATTAGGCGGGGTTTAATGAAATTCAAATTCTCATGTACACAGATGGAAATCAGAGCCAGACTCTAGATTCTAGAAGGTAAATGTGGTTCTGAGTGTACCGATGAATGCGTTTTCTTCATCGCCTTGACCAGGAGCTCTCAACCAGATAACACCGGGAGTAACGGAGATATTATCGGATACGCGATATTTGTAGAAGCCTTCAACATGAATTGGGAGATTACCAGGAGCACCAGCACGGCGAGCATAGGGTTCAGCACCTGCAAAAATACCTAGTACGTTACCTCTCTTTCCGAAGTCAGGTAAAGCTATACCACCGCCATAGCTCCAAGCTTCAAAATCGTTGCCAGCGCCTTGTTGAGTCACATCATGGTAAGAGATAAAGCCGCTAATTGACAATTTGTCGCTAGGTCTGAATGCAGCAGAAATACCGTAGGAGTTGCTGTTAGCTGGAGCATCTATCAAGTTGGCTGGACCCGTACCAACCAAACCAGGTAGAGCAGTATCATTAGTGAGACCAGCACCGGAATCAAATAAAACACTACCAGGGGCATGATAACCGTGGACGTAGGTAGCAGCTAATGCCAAGCGATCGCCTACAGCAAAGTTCAACTGTCCTAAAGCTGCATAGTTACCATTGAATAAACCTAAACCTTCACCTGTAGCTGTATTACCAGGATTATTTGCATCTGAAGCCAAGTAACCTACAGTTATAGAACTTGGTTTAAAAATGCTACCACCACTGCTAAAAGGTATATTCAGTGCTATACCTGCACCACCACCGATGCGATAGATTGGGCTTTCAGATGCAAAGGTAGACAATGCACCGTTACCACCGTCAGTTTTATCGAAGAAGTAGGGGTTGTTGACAGCAGCATAATGGCTATGACGACCACCAGCAGCTGCGAGGTAAACTTGAGCAGGTCCAAAAGGAGCTTCGTAGGTCAAGCGGTCAATTATTACACTGTTGTTGCCAGTGCTACCTGCTTGATAGGTTTGTGTACCTTCTCCGGTAGAAATAGAGTTACCATCTTGGTCTCTGAAATCAAACAATGATGCGTTACCAGCAGCCAGACGAGTTGTTAATTTGTCTCTACCAGTAAAGCTGGTTTCCAATCCTAAACGTACTCTGTCTTGGAATACAACATTGTTCGCATCACCAGTTTTGCCACCAAAAGCACCGCTAACAGCGAACACAGCTTCACCAACTAGCTTGGTGGTTGTAGAGAATTGATTGGCTTCCAATTCAGCTGTACGCGCTTCTAAGGAATCAACGCGACCGCGTAAGGTTGCGAGTTCGGCAGAAAATTCTTCTTGTAACCGTTGTAAGGTAGCTAAATCTTGTTTGGTTACCAAGTCAGCTGTTGCTGTCGCAATTAGTTCGTTAACCCGATCCAAACAAGCATTCAAACCAGCTGCAAATTCATAACGGGTTAAAGCACGGTTTCCGCGATATGTACCATTGGGATAACCTGCAATACAACCGTAGCGCTCAACCAAGGACTGTAATGCTTGGAATGCCCAGTCAGTTGGCTGAACATCAGAAAATTGCGAAACTGATGTAACTTGAGCCTGATTGTTGCTAGCACCCTCTTTGCTGTAGCGGTTAACCTGATCGAGAACTTTAGCATCATCGCTAGTGGGGGCGGCTTGAGCTATAATCTCTGCGGGCTTTTGTGCTAGTTCAGGCGCAGCTTGCTGATCGGATGCTACTTCTGTTGTAGTAGCAGGAGCTGCTATGGCTGTTGTGGAAACGAGCAGTGTTGCTCCTAAAACTGCTGGACTAATCGCCAGGGATTTCCATAGAATATTAGACATTTTTTCTCTTCTCCTCACACCTTGTATAGATAATTGTGTTCGTTGCACCTATTTTCAATATGCGACATCTTAATTGGGATTTTCGATGAGGCATAGTTGCCACTAATACAATTCTAGTTTTTGCGCAGCTAATAACTAAGTTAACTGATGTTAAATATTGATGTAATTAACTTATGCAAAAACACACCTCTATTAGCATATCATTATAAAACATTTCACACACATGGCAACATCAAAGCGATCGCCTCAAAAACTGTCACACACACAAGCTAATACATGAAAACCTAAATTAGGGATAGAAAATTTACTAAAATCCCTATTTACTTAAGTAATCCGTAGCAATTACGTACCTGAGAATGCATAAAAGCTATTGATTGTCTCCTATCTTTCGTATGTTTTTCACTCAACTTTCTCGCAAAAATTACTAATTTATTTGCGAAATTACTGCGGCTAAATCAAAGTCTTTTTGAGTTAGTCCACCAGCGTCGTGTGTAGTTAGTTGGATTTTCACCCTGTTGTAAGATATCTCTATATCTGGATGATGTCCTAGAGACTCAGAAGGTTCCACTAATTTATTAACAAATTCAATTGCCTGGATAAAATCCTGAAATTTCCGGGTAATTTCTAATTTCTTGTCTGCCACTGTCCACCCTGACAGTAAGCTTGCTTGGTTTTCAATTTCTTTCTCAGTCAGTAGCTGCGCCATATTCAGCAATTCCTTTGGTAATATATATTACTTTTTATTTAGCAATTACTACTGGTACTTGTACAGCATATTATATGAAGATTTTATCTATGCTGATGCGATCGCTTTGATAATTTAATAATTTTACCCCCTTCTAAAAACTATCCGCTCTGATTTAGATCGGTGGATCTAAGTCAGAGCGGTCTAGTCGGGTCTTCAGGTTGCAACCAGACTGCCGGAAGGAACTCCGTGCATCAGCCTAGCTACTTGAGCTACACTTAGTATCTTTCAGATAACTAAGGCTAACTTTTAGAGAACAGCCCCGGCGCACAGCCGGCTAACTGCAACCTGATGACCCATGCGTTTACTACTTTCTATCATGGGCATCACCTCCTTGTTGCCTAAGCGGTCTTAGTTTCAATAAGGCAGAGCATTTTGCTCTGGGTTTTTACCTTTACTCAATATAGCACATAATTTTCTTGTGAAATATCTTCAGGCTACTTACGAAATAATTAATTTTGTTAGTTGCACAGACTACTAAGCTATTCTGCTTTTAAGTTCCATAATCCATTGTGAGGACTGTCAACAGTCAACAGTCAACAGTCAACAGCCCTGATTAGTAGTTATGTAATTAATGTAGACGCCCATTAGCTTAAATCTGAACAACTCAAGGACATAAAAATCCCCCACCATTTATAAGGTGAGGGAGTATAAAGACTAATTAAAGCTTAATTAATCTCAGATTATTACAGAGCGTTACCACGAGGCAGTACTTCTTCAGGGAAGACAAATTGCTCGTGGGGCTGATCTTGAGGTGCCATCCAAGCACGGATACCCTCGTTCAGCAAAATGTTTTTGGTATAGAATGTTTCAAATTCTGGGTCTTCAGCAGCCCGTAATTCTTGGGATACGAAGTCGTAAGCCCGCAGGTTAAGTGCGATACCAACGATGCCTACTGCTGCCATCCACAGTCCGGTTACTGGTACAAACAACATAAAGAAGTGTAACCAGCGTTTGTTGGAGAAAGCAATCCCGAAAATCTGTGACCAGAAGCGGTTTGCTGTCACCATTGAATAGGTTTCTTCTGATTGGGTGGGGTTGAAGGCGCGGAAGGTGTTAGCTGCTTCGCCATCTTCAAATAGGGTGTTTTCTACTGTTGCTCCGTGAATCGCACAAAGTAATGCACCACCCAACACACCTGCTACACCCATCATGTGGAAGGGGTTGAGGGTGAAGTTATGGAAACCTTGAACAAACAGGATGAAACGGAAAATTCCGGCTACACCAAAGCTGGGTGCAAAGAACCAGCTAGATTGTCCCAAGGGGTACATCAAGAAGACGCTGACGAATACCGCGATGGGTGCAGAGAATGCTAAAGCGTTATAAGGGCGAATTCCCACTAGACGGGCAATTTCAAATTGGCGTAACATGAAGCCGATTAAACCAAAGGCTCCGTGTAGCGCTACGAATGGCCATAAACCGCCAAGTTGACACCACCGGGTAAAGTTTCCTTGGGCTTCTGGGCCCCAGAGCAATAATAGGGAATGTCCCAAACTGTCTGCTGGAGTGGATACGGCTACGGTGATGAAGTTACAGCCTTCTAAATAAGAAGATGCTAAACCGTGGGTGTACCATGACGTGACGAAGGTTGTGCCTGTTAGCCAACCGCCTAGTGCTAGGAAAGCGCAGGGGAATAATAAAATCCCTGACCAACCTACAAACACGAAGCGATCGCGCTTCAACCAGTCGTCTAGAACGTCAAACCACCCTCTACTGGGGGCGCGTCCAACTGCGATGGTCATTAGAGGAAATCTCCAAAAATTTATAAGTACAGGTTTTTACTTCTGTATTATAGATCGCTATTATTCTTTAGCTTTCCATAGACAGAAAGTTTACTGGGTTGTCAATCCAGTTTACAATTTTTTACTGACTCTAATCATATTAAGTGCAAATCTCTAATTTTTCTAGGTTAAATTTAATTTTTTTTAACAATTGGGCATTGGGCATTGGGCATTGGGGACAACTGACAACTGACAACTGACAACTGACCATTGACTATTGACTTTTGACTCTACACCAGTATCCTGACAGCTAGCGCTAGAATGAGTCCTACAGTTAAATTGTTTAATGCTAAATGTTTACCATCGACTTAACCGTCAGAAACACTGCTTATCCATTATCAGTGCAACGTAAGTCAGCAGAGGATGCTGAGGCTGTTTACCAGTTAATTTTGGCAGCGATGCGGTCTGGTAACCCTGACATTGTGGAACTAATATGTGAGGGCAAGACAGAGAAAAAAATTGCTGTTCGTGCTAGTGAAATTTCTGGGGTGCAAATTCTTCAGAAAGATGGTGTCACCACTAGTAGTGGTAGACCACCTGGTTTTGTGGCTCTAACTAGTGAGTGAGCAGGTGAGATAAATGGCGGAAGTGGGTATTGCGGTTCGCGATCTACAGTTCAATTGGCCTAGTGGTGCGAAAGCCATTAAATCTTGCTCTTTAGAAGTGCCTAGAGGCGAATTTTGGATGCTTTTGGGTACTAATGGTAGCGGGAAATCGACATTACTCCGATTGTTAGCAGGATTATTAGCTCCCACTTCAGGCGAAATTGGGGTGTTGCATCCCGTTGGCTTTGTGTTCCAAAATCCCGATCATCAACTGGTAATGCCAACAGTTGGTGCGGATGTGGCTTTTGGATTAGTGGAAGAAAAATTACCGCCTGCGACAGTCAGAGCCAGAGTAGAGGAAGCTTTAGGTGCAGTTAATTTACAAGCGCTGCAACGCCGTCCTATCTATGCTTTGAGTGGAGGACAGAAACAACGGGTAGCAATTGCTGGTGCGATCGCTCGCCAATGTGAAATCCTGTTATTAGATGAACCCACTGCTTTATTAGATCCCGATAGTCAACTGGATTTAGTAGCTAGCGTGCATCGCTTGGTCAAAACGCGGGGAATCACGGCTTTGTGGGTAACCCATCGCCTTGATGAGTTGAATTATTGTGACGGAGCTTTTTTATTAGACAATGGCTCTTTAGTAGATCAAGGTGAACCACTACGCCTGAAACAACGGTTAATGGAAGTAGACAAAGCCGCTTCATAAACTACCCAAACCTTCGCTGCATTTTGTGTTAGCTGAAGGTGTGAACTTCTGCATTTCGGGAAAAATCTGTATTTTTTGACAAGACTCATTCATGTCCAAATTGCACATTTTCGCCAGATGTAATTTACCAACATGAAACCCGGAAATTGCCTAGCAGCCTAGTTCTTTGTCGAAAACTCATAATTCAACACCAACAATTTAAACAACTCAAAAGCGCCGACAAAAGGCGCTTTTCCAGTTTTTAGATAATTCAATGCCAAGACTTTAGATTTCTGTAACATAGTGTTACAAGCAATGCTTCAAGTACTATATAGAGTTATGAACGAATTTTGCCAACTCTATATAACTGTGATTAAAAACCATGTCTCGTCCCTCATCCCCAGCCGTTTTATTAGTAGACGGCTACAATATAATTGGCGCTTGGTCTTGTCTCAAGAGAACCCGTGATAATGCTGGACTAGAAGCAGCACGGGGAGAATTAGTGGAAACGATGACTAGTTATAGCTCGTTTCAAGGTTATGACACCCAAATCGTTTTTGATGCCCAATATCAAAACGCTGCTAGCAACAAAGAGATTATTACAGAGCTTTTATCAGTTCATTACACTGATTTTGGGCAAACAGCAGATACATACATTGAAAAACTTTGTGCATCTTTACGCTACGAAATAGCACAATCGCGACTTTCGCGCGTGATTGTCGCCACCTCAGATAGGGCACAGCAATTGATGGTACAGGGGTATGGTGCTGAATGGTTGTCTGCACAACAACTCTGTGGTGAGGTGGAAATGACAGTTTGTCGGATGCGACACAAGTATCAATCACGCAAAAAATCCAATAGCAGGTTTTTAGCTAATTCTATAGATCCCAAATCCCGCGAGCGTTTAGCTGAATTGCGGATGGGCTTGAAATAGGGCTTGCTAGCTAGTCTCTGCTCTAAATCCAGAATCTGTGTTTACCAGCCAAAATCAATCACTTCAGCTATCGAGTTGAGAATTAAAAAAAATTTGGCGGCGGTACTTGCCAAAACCTATTTATTACTTTACTATTATAAATCGTGAGCAATCCTCAGTAGCTCAGCGGTAGAGCGATCGACTGTTAATCGATTGGTCGCTGGTTCGAATCCGGCCTGGGGAGTTTAAAAGGATAAAAGGTGAATGATGAAGGATGAAAAGGTAAATTTCAAACTTCATCATTCTCATTTTCAGGAGTTGTGGACTCTAGATCCAGAGATTACATTTTTAAATCATGGGTCTTTTGGTGCTTGTCCGAAAGCGGTGTTAGCAGTTCAGCAAAAATTGCGATCGCAACTCGAACAAGAACCATTACGTTTTTTTGGGAGAGAATGGGAACCACTAATAGATAATGCGAGAAATCAACTAGCAGAATTTGTTGGTGCAGATAGGGAAGATTTGGTATTTGTGAATAATGCCACCACTGGCGTTAATTCTGTATTGCGCTCTCTGACATTTTCGAGTGAAGACGAAATTCTCACCACCAACCATGAGTATAACGCTTGCCGTAATGCCCTAGATTTTGTTGCTAGTCGTACAGGTGCGCGGGTAGTTATAGCTAAGATTCCGTTTCCCATTGAATCGCCACAGCAAGTAATTGCAGCAGTCATGGAGCGAGTTTCGCCAAATACGCGATTAGCGCTGTTAGATCATGTTACTAGCCAAACTGGTTTAATTTTCCCGATTCAGCAATTAGTACAGGAATTACACCAGCTTGGGATAGATACTCTCATAGATGGCGCTCATGCTCCGGGAATGATATCGCTAAATTTGCGAGAAATTGGCGCAACTTATTACACTGGGAATTGCCATAAATGGCTATGTGCGCCGAAGGGAGCCGCATTTTTGTATGTGCGACGAGATAAACAGTCTCAGATTCGTCCGTTGACAATTAGCCACGGTGCAAATTCACCGAGAACGGATAAAAGCCGTTTTCAATTAGAATTCGATTGGACTGGTACAGACGATCCTACCGCTTATATGTGCATCCCGGATGCGATCGCTTTTATGGGTTCATTGCTACCTGGTGGCTGGAATGAGTTAAGACAGCGAAATCATCAGCTAGTGTTAGAAGCAAGACAGTTACTCTGTCAAACCTTAGAAGTTTTACCGCCTTGTCCGGAAGAAATGATAGGTTCTATGGCAGTTATACCAATGTCAGCTGCATTAGAAAACCGCCATTTTATGACCGTACATGATGAATTATTTGATAAATTTGGCATTCAAGCACAAATAGTACCTTGGCATGAATCGCCAAAATTACTGCTACGCATATCAGCACAAATTTACAATAGCCTGGAACAGTATATATATTTGGCGAATGCACTGAGGGAATTGTAATTCGATTTGACTGTTGACTGTTGACTGTTGACTGTCACTACTACATTGATACGCCTAAGGGACTTCCAGATAAAAAATATTCCAATCATTAACTTACCAAAACCGCAACTCGTAAGGGCGGAGTTACCCATACATGTCAACTTAAGGCCAAACTCTTCTACCGCAAAGAACTGAAGTTCCTTGCTAATAGCCAAAGTCATCTCAAGATGACTAAATATCCTCAAAATCTTGAGTCTACTTCAGTAGGGGCGGGTTCACAGATATGCTCCAATAATTCACGACTATCTCGCTTAACCCGCCCCTACTTGGGTTATTAGCCTTAGAATTCATTCCAAGGCGGGCGACAAAGCTAAGATACAAGGTTGGGTTGAGGCTTTGCGTAGGCGCAGCCTTCCTGTAGGGTAACCCAACGCCCGGACAAATGTTGGGTTACCCTACGGGAAGCCGCTCCGCGTCTACGTTCCTCAACCCAACCTACGCCTACGCCTAATACTATACTCCCATGCCCCATGCCCAATGCCCCATGCCCTATGTTAAAAACTTTCTAAATTATTCAATACTTCGCTTGCTGACTGATATCTTTGTGTAAAGTCCATATGTACCATTTTATCGATGAGTTTGGCAAAATCTTTGGTAGTTTCTGCTATTTCCCACCAATACTGCCAAACTTGCTCGCCAGTTTGAGATTCAACTTGGATAATGACTGTACCTGAATTCACATCTCTGCGAAATACTTTAGGATATATACCAGTTAAAGCTTGAATAGCAATCATCCCTAATGCATAAATATCACTATTCATTGTTGGTTGACCGCTCATTTGTTCTGCAGGTGCAAAACCAGGAGTACCAATGGCGATAGTTTGGCTATCTTGTTCTTGGGGTTGAATCTGCTTGACTGCGCCGAAGTCGATTAACACAATTTTGCCATCAGCTTTGCGCCTAATTAAATTACTCGGTTTGAGATCCCGATGAATCACGCCGTAACCGTGGATAAATACCAGCACTGGCAAAATTTCTTTGAGGATGGCTATAACTTCAGCTTGTGAAAACCGCTTACCGGGGGTGAGTTCATCAGAAAGCGGATTCCCAGAAATAAATTCTTGTACTATATAGAACTGCTGATTTTCTTCTAAGAAAGCTAATAGATATGGTATTTGTGGATGTTTACCTAAAACTTCTAAAATTTCAGCTTCTGTTTTAAATAAACGTCCCAAAATAGTTAAATATTCTGCCTCTTGGTTAGCCGGATGTAACTGTTTCACCACACATTGCGGATTACCAGGACGCTTGATATCTTCTGCTAAATAAGTATAGCTAAAGCCACCAGCACCTAAATTATTGACTATTTTATAACGCTTATTTAGGACAATACTTGGTGCTAATTCTTGAGTTTGTGCATAAACAGTATTGGCAAGTGTTGTTGGTTGTTGTGTATTGTACTGATTATTTGTTGTGAGAGCTTGCAATTGGGCAATTAATTCTTTTTGCTCTTGCACTCGTTGCAAGATGATTGCTTGCTGTTGCTTAGTTTGATAGGCGCTATATGCTAAAACGCTACCAGTTGCCAAGATTAACCCCAAACTAGGAGATACGACAGGAAACCAACCAGATTGGGTAAAAATCGCAAAATTGCTGCCAAATAAGACTAACAGGGTTGTTCCTGTTGCTAATCCTAAGCCTAGCGGATGCTGAATGCGCCAAGCGATTAACCCACCGATTAAAGTCCATCCCCAAATCCAGAAAACTTCTCCCCAACCAGGTAAAAACCAAAATAACGGCTGTTTGTTGAGAACAACGCTCAAAATTTGACTGACGCTGTGAGCATGAATTTCTACTCCTGACATTTTGCCAGAAATATCTGACCTGCCGCTAGTGTATGGTGTATTGAAAATATCATTTAAACTAGGTGCAGTAGAACCAATTAAGACGATGCGGTCTTTGACTAATTCTGGTTTTACTTGATTTTCTAGCAGTTCTGTAATTGTTACCTGTTTGGCAATTGCCCGGGAAGAACGATAATTAAGCAGGATTTGATAGCCATTGGTATCTGCTTTTTTATAACCGCCAACGTGAGGTTGTAAAGGTTTAAAAACAATATCACGTAGTTTTAGTTCTCGGTTAGGGGTAAATTCTGGTTGAATTCCTCCTACTGCTAAATATTTCAGCGCTAATTGTAAACTTAGAGAAGATACGCTTTGACAAGGATCGCTTGCATCTGTACTTACAGATAAAAGATTGCGGCGAATTACACCATCGGTATCTTCGACAACATCACTAAATCCAACTCTTTCGGCTTCTACTCCTGTGGGGGGTGGCGTTCCGGGATTTCCAGAACTTGAGGTGTCTGAATGTTTGCAGACAGGGACGATAATATCGCTTTCTTGTAGGCGTTGGAGTAATTTTTCGTGACCTGGTTCTACAGGTAAGTCGCGGAAAATATCTAGACCAATGGCGCGCGGTTCATATTCCTCAAGTTTACCTAGTGCTTGGTCTAATATTTGACTAGAAAGCGGCCAGTTCCATTTTTGTAGGTCTTTTTCACCAACAGCGACAATTAATAAACGCGGATCTTCCCCAGGATCGCTGCGCATTTGCATCATTTGGTCGTAGATTTTTAGTTCTAGCGGCTCTAAAACTCCAATTTTTTGAATTCCTACCAGTAAAAGTGTGATGACTGCGCTAGAAATTAGCGCTGGCTGTGTGAATAAATTTTTGAAATTTACAAACATATTATTTAGGACTTACGCATTGACAAAAAATATCATTGATGTGTACTAGGCAGCACAAGTATTGGTGAGATTGTTCACAATGTAATCACGCACAACTAAAGTGAACA